>JAQGHK010000014.1 GCA_028288875.1 Phycisphaerales bacterium
GCTCGCGGGACTCGGTAGTCCCGCCGCACCTGCCCATCCGGCAACAACATCAGGAACACCGTCGCCATGGCCTTGGTCGTATCGGAATGCACCAATGGAGCGTTCTGCTCGATCTCCCGAGCCTGAGCATCCAAGGCCTCCACTTTGGACTCGATGGCGGCAGCACGCTGCTCGTCATCCTCCTCAAGTTCCTCGAACTTGGCTTCCCAGGTCTGCCGACGCGCGGCGAGTTGAGCGAGTTTCTTCCCGGTATCCGGGTCGAACTCACGCTCGGGCGTGGCCATCGTGCGGGTGAGGTCGTTGATCTCCTCGTACTTCCCGACAACCACCTCCCGCCAGCCGTCCTCCAGCAACAGGGCCTTTTCCTTAGCCAAGGCTTCGGCTTGGGCCGCCAGAAAGACGTCCCGTTCCACCAGCACCCGTTCGGCGAATAGGTCCTGACTGACTTTCCATTCCGGCAAGGTCGACAGATCGAACAGCGCGTGCTTCGCATCGATCCATTCGTGATGGATGACGTTACGCACCTGCTCGGCGTGCCGGGGATGGCCGTTCATTTCTGCCCAGACCGCCGTCTGGCGGTCTTCGGGAATGGATGCGAACACCTCGGCGGTGCCGATGTCGATCTCATCCTGCCGGAATGCCGTCTTCACGACTTTGGCCAGACCGGCCAGTTTCATTCGCTGACGGACGTACCGCTCGGTCACCCCGAACATCGCCGCGATGCCGTCCGGCCCTTTGGCTTCATCGGCCGCCAGGCGGGCGAACGACTCGGCTTCGTCCAACGGGTGCATGTCCTCACGAATGAAGTTCTCGGTGAGGGCCAAGGCTTCCGCCGTCGAGTCATCGACGTCCCGAAGGATGCAGGGGATCTTGGGATCGTCCTGCCGGTGAATCTGCCGCAACGCGGCCAACCGCCGGTTGCCGGCGATCACCTGATATTCACCGTCACCGTCGGGCATCGGCCGAACGATCAGCGATTCCAACAGGTTAAAGGCTCGGATCGAGGCCACCATCTTCTGGTGGGCGTCGACGCTCGATTTACCCCGTCGCGGGTTCTTACGGCCGGGACGGAGTTTGGATAACGGCACCTGGATGTGCTGAACACGCATAAAACGCTCCTTGCTTCAACGAACAGCATGCAAAAGTCCGGGCCGGCCACACGGCCGGCTCACGGGCGATTGCTCTGCCATTCAGCAAAGCACGGATGCAAAACATGCGCAAGGAATAACTGGCTGCGCGAGGCTCATGCAAAAAGCCGCATTCCAAAGGATGCGGCGAGCAGTCGAACAGCTAAGAGAAAAATGCCGATTAAAACTGCGGCGGCTCGATGACGTAGCGCGGCTGGCCGGGTGTCGTTTCGACGCTGTCACGCACGTCGATCAAATGCTTTTCGACTCGGCCCAAGCGGCGGATAATGTCGTCGAGTTTCTCCTCGACGGTGACGGGCTTGGGCCGATCGGGTCGTGGACGATGAGGTTGGTGATGGGGATTGTTAGCGTGGAACTGCATGGCGAAGGATCGGATTAGTTAAACTGATAACCCAGCTTCGTGCTGAGTTGGCGTACGCGGTCTTCCAGCACGCTGATGCGCTGTTCCTGACCCGTCATCAGGAACTCGATGCGATCCAGACGTGTGGCTAACGCCGATAGGCCGTCGCGCAATTCCCCGCGAAGCTCGCGGGTGGTGTCCTGCTGCTCAGCAAACCCTTTGCCGATGCTGAGGGCCAGCTCTTCGATTAATTCCTCGGTGCTTTTCTTAGGCATGCGATGTGATGATTACTGCGGATAATGCAGTCATTTTATCACACCCCGTTCATCCTGTCGCGCCGGCCGACTCGCGCGTTGCGCCGTGCTCATCTATAATGAGTGGATCTGACACGTCTTTCACGCTGGCTCCCGGACACGTTCTCGTTACCAAGGCAGCTCCATAAACCATAGGTATGTTGCCTTCCGGCCAAGCTTCAGCATGACGACGATGAAGCACGGCCGCGGCCCGCGATTGATCACGCGGACCGGCGGAGCGGGAACGTGCGCGGGCATCAGCCCTTTGCTGACCGCCGCACATCTTTATGGACGAAGGATTCATCGAACTCGGCACACGCGGGACCTGGGGCGGCACAGCTGCTTTCGGTTTGACGCGGGTGGATCGACGGCAGCATCTTTTCGTCATCGGCAAATCGGGGACGGGCAAGACGACCCTGCTTTTGAATGCTATTGTTGCCGCCATTGAGGCGGGCGAGGGGATCGCGCTGCTCGATCCGCACGGCGACCTGGCCGCCGAGCTACTGGATCACATTCCACCATCCCGAACGCATGAGGTTGTGTATTTCGATCCGGCGGACCTTGAGCATCCGATCGGACTGAACCTGCTCGCCGCCTCCGATCCCGAAACACGCCACCTCGTCGTCTCCGGCATCATTGGCGCGTTCAAGGGGATCTGGGGCGAGAACTGGGGGCCAAGGCTCGAATACATCCTGGCGATGTGTCTCTCGGCGCTGATCGAATGCCAGAACGTCACGCTGCTGGGCGTTCCAAGAATGCTGATCGACGATCGATACCGCGATTGGGTGATCCGGCAGGTGACCGATTCGGCGGTGCTCCAGTTCTGGACCGGCGAGTTCGCGCAATGGGACGAGCGGTTCCGGGCGGAGGCCATCGCTCCGATCCAGAACAAGGTCGGCCGACTGCTGCTCTCGCCGGTGAACCGGGCCATCCTGGGGCAGGTGAAGTCGAAGCTCGACTTCCGGTTCATGATGGACCGGCGACGGATCTTCATCGCCAATCTCTCCAAAGGGCGGCTCGGTGCGGACACGTCCAATCTGCTCGGCGCGTTGCTGGTCACACAGTTCCAATTGGCCTCCATGGGCCGGGCGAATATTCCCGAAGCCGAGCGTGTGGACTTCACGCTCGTGGCGGACGAGTTCCAGAACTTCGCCACCGATGACTTCGCCGGCATGCTGTCCGAAAGTCGCAAGTACAGGCTGGCCCTGATCCTGGCGACACAGTTCGAAGCACAAATCGCCCGGAACATTCGTGACGCCGTGTTCGGCAATGTCGGCACGCTCATCTCGTTCAGGGTCGGGGAATCGGACGCGGCCGTGTTGATGCGGGAGTTCGGTAACGATTACACGCTGGAACATTTCACCGACTTGGCCAACCACGAAGTGGCGGTGAGGCTGCTGGATCACGGCATGCAGCGCGCTCCATTCCAGGGAAAAACCAACCGTCCAGCCGGGGGCGGCTATGGGAGAGGCCACGCCATCCACCGCCGTTCCCGTGAACAGCACGGCCTGCCCCGATCGGTCGTGGAAGACAAGCTACGACGATGGCACCAGCGGCGGTGATAATCCTTGCGCGACCGGCGGATTCGTGCCATGCTGATTTGAGAGCTTTTCCGCTCATTTCCTGACCGTTCTTTGTCATCCCGCACCGTCCCGCTTTGCCGGGACAAGGAGCACTCATGCGCACGATTCGCGATCCGCCCGGTCGTACGACGCTCGATTGGCAACAGTTGCTCGTCGATGCCGTCCATCGGCCGGGGATCATCAGCAGCGCGTACACCGCGTTCTGGAACTACAGCCTGGGCAACATGATCTGGGCCCACCTGCAGTGCCTCGCCCGAGGCATCCAGCCCGGTCCGCTCCATACGTTCCGGGGTTGGCAGAAGGTGAATCGCCAGGTCCGCCGCGGTGAGAAGGCGCTGACGCTAATCATGCCGGTGACGATGAAGCGAAAGCGACACGACGCCGTGCCCGGCGATGCGCTGCCCCATGATAAGTCCGATCCGTCGGCGACGTTCACCGTGTTTCTGGAACGTCCGTTCTGGTTCACTTTGAGTCAGACAGACGGCGAGCCGTACAAGCCGTTGACGATCCCGACCTGGGACGAACACCAAGCCTTGCAGCGGCTGAACATGACCCGCGAGCCGTTCCGTCATGTCGACGGCAATTGCCAGGGATATGCCCATGGCCGCACGGTGGCGGTTTCGCCGCTGGCGTACCTGCCGCACCGAACGCTGCTGCACGAATGCGCCCATGTCCTGCTCGGCCATACCGCCGAGTCCACGGATCTCAGTGACACCGACGCCGCCACGCCCCGCGACCTGCGGGAAGTGGAGGCCGAGTGCGTCGCGATGCTCTGCGGCTGCTCGCTGGGCTTGCCCGGCGAGGACTACAGCCGAGGCTACATCCAGCACTGGTATCACGCCGACGTCATTCCTGACCGAAGCGTACAGCGGATCTTCAAAGCCGCGGACGCACTGCTCAAGGCCGGCCTTCCGCCGGTGCCAACTGCCGAGGCCGATGCCCCGGCGGTCTGATCGTTCCGTTTTTCATTTCATAAGGAGGCCTTATGGCCCGCACGACTGCGAAGTCGTCGGCCGGCTCGTCGACCAAGACGACCGCGCCGCCGATCCACACGATCCGTTACCGCAACATCCGCGCCAGCATCTGGAAGAACGAAGGCCAGAGCGGCCCGTTCTACAGCGTGACGTTCGATCGTTCCTACCAGGACGATCAGAACAACTGGAAGAACGTCACCAGTTTCAACGCCAATGACCTGCCGTTGCTCGGCAAGCTGGCGAACGACAGTCACAGCTGGATCGAGTGGCACCAGCGGAAGGAGATCGAAGACGCCAAACGCGCCTAAGCCCAAGTGTTCCTGTCCCGCGGGGTCGCGTCATCGCACGCGGCCCCGCTTTTTCTTTACTGAAGGAGACTGCGATGAATCTGTTCCTGCCGACACCGCCCAAGTTTCCACTGGGCAGGCTGGTCATCACCCAGACCGCGCTCGACGTGCTCGCCGAAGAAGACGTCCGACAGGCCGTCGTCCGTCACGCGGCCGGCGACTGGGGAGACCTTTGCGCCGAAGACCGTCAGGCGAACGAACGAGCCTTATCCACCGAAGCCCGATTGTTTTCCGTCTATCACGACACTGGCGGTCGGAAGTTCTACGTCATCACCGAAGCCGATCGGTCGGTCACGACCGTGCTGCTTCCGGAAGACTATTGAACCCGCTCCGAACTCGTTCCTCCCTTAACCCGTTTCTCCAAAGGAGTCTGCCATGTCCACTTCGTGGATCGACTTCCGTGCGCTGCGCGAGAAGGTCAGCCTGCTCGACGTGCTGCGCCATTACGGCGTGGAAGTGAAGATCAGGGGCGATCAGGCCACCGGCCTCTGCCCGCTGCCGCGCCACCCGCCGCGCACCGACGGACGGCCGCGTACGGCGTCCCTGTCCGTGAACCTGGCCCGCAACATTTTTAAGTGTTTCGGGTGCCAGGCCCGGGGCAACACCATTGATTACGTCTGCTACAGCGAAGGTCTCGATCCCGCCGACCCGCAGCATGTGCGGCAGGCGGCGATGAAGATGACCGGCTGGTTCGACGTCTCCGCCGACGGTCCGATCGATCGGCCGGCGACACCAATAGCAAAGCCGCGGTGCGTCAACACCACGGCTTCGCGTGTCGGTCAGGCAAAGGGGGAGGATGCCCGCCCGCTACAGCAGCATCTTAATCCTCCGACCGAGCCGAACCAAGAAGAATCGGACGTCCTCGTGAATCCGCCGCTGGGGTTCACGCTCCAGGACCTCGACCCGTCGCATCCGTATCTGGCGAGTCGAGGATTCACCCCGGAGACCCTTGAGCACTTCGGGCTGGGATATTGCGCGCGCGGCATGCTCAAGGGGCGGATCGCCATCCCACTGCACGACGCAGGGTCGCTCATCGGGTACGCCGGCCGCCTCACGGATGACCAAATGATCTCCGATGAATGCCCGAAGTACCTGCTGCCCGGCCGCCGCAAGCGGGACGGGGTCACGATCGACTTCCGAAAAAGCCGGTTCCTGTACAACGGACACCGGATCACGGAAGCCGTCGACGACTTGGCGGTGTGCGAGGGATTCCCTGCAGTGTGGTGGTTGCACCAGGCCGGCTATCGTGCCGTTAGCCTGATGGGATCGGACTGTTCCACGGAGCAGGCTGACCTCCTCATTCGCGCCGTCACTCCAGACGGGCGCGTGTGGGTCTTCACCGACGCCGATCCGGCGGGCAACGATTGCGCGACTCGGATCTTGACGCTCGTGGGGCAGTCCCGATTCGTGCGGCGGGTGAAGATCCCACACGGCCAGCCGACGGACTACCCGCCGGACGAACTGGCACGATGGTTATGGCATCGTTAGTAAAATGTGAGAGGGCGACCTGAACTTCAGGTCGCCCTTTTTTTATTGCCCGGGATCGGTCTCGAACTGCTGCATCAGCGGCAGCAGGGTTATCAGCAATCGCTTCATGGAGGGCGAGGCACCCCGAGGCAACCCTTGGACCAACTGCCGAAAGGCTTGATCCAGCCCGGCCCCGTCCGAGTCATACGGCAGAAAGAGTTCGTAGGGCGCGACACCGAGCGCGGTCGCCAATCGGTCGATCGCTTCGAACGACGGGGCCTTCTGTGCTTTTTCGACTTGGGCGATGTGCTTGAACCCGATGTCCGCCGCCTTGCCCAATTGCTCCAGCGTCAGCCCGCGCATTTTGCGGAGCGTGCGTAACCGGCGGCCGAACGTGGTTTTAGCGTCATCCATCGACAAGTGAGGATGGTAAAAGCCACCGGCGTACCAGCGTACTATCCATTAGGCGTCTTTTTGGTTGATTATGTAATCTATTGGATATATATTGCCGCCGCATTTCTATCTGTCGGGTGAATGCCGAACTGAAAGCGGGGATACGGTCATGCGATACGTCTTTGCGATTTTCATTCCGCCGGTGGGCGTACTGATGTGCCACCGGCCGGTTCATTTTGTGATCAATCTGATCGTTTGGCTGCTGGCCATCCCGCTGGTTCTGGTCATGGGACTCGGCATCCTGCTCTGGTTGTTCTGCGTGATTCACGCGCTGACGGTGTGTCGGGTGTCCTCCATGGACAAGCGGCTGGACCGGCTGGTCGCCGCGATCGCGACACGGCCCACGGACGCATCGCCCGCCACGTCGCCGCAGTCGTGACGGCAGTTGTTCACCTCAAATCGACATTGATTTCGCAAACGAGGATCTTATGCGCTTTCCTTTACCGGCCGTCGTCGGCATTTTCTTGATTGGTGTCGCTGGCTGTATCCCGTACTCCGCCCAGCGCGGCGCGGATCTGA
>JAQGHK010000022.1 GCA_028288875.1 Phycisphaerales bacterium
CGCTCGATCTTCATGAAAACCGACGACCTGCAGCCCGATCCATGGATGCTGGAGGACGTGCAACTCCAGTGCGACCTCGCCGCAGGCCGCGCCGCAGAAGCCTTGGCGATCGGCCGAGAGCTCACGCAGTCCCTTTCGGTTTTACGGCGTTCTGATTTTGAGCGCAGCCTCGCGGAATTGCACGAATGGCGGCGGCGCACGCTCTCCTATGCCTACCACCTGCGCGAAACGAACCTCGCGACGACGATGCGCACCCAGCGTGCCGAGGGCCGCGAGATTCCACAGCGTATGCGGGACGAAATGCTGGCGGTATTACGCGCCGATCAGAATAATCAGGGTACCGAAGATCTTTGCGGCCCGGCCATCACGCTACTGTGCGCGGATGTCGATGCCTTTCTTGATCGGTATTTTGTCTCGCCGGCGAATCTGCATGCGGAGCCGGCGCCTGAGTTCTGGACGTTAAACCCCGATGTAGCAAAAGTTCCCGATCCTTGGGCCCGGCGGGGCGCGTTTACCATCACCTCGCGATGACGCCCTATTTCAAGCAGCCGGGTGCCTCTCACGTACATTTGAGACCGGCGTCCGTCCGCGTTGCTGCCCGTCAGGCTACGCGAAACCGCCTGGCCCTAATTGGCCAGTTCAACGATGCTGTCAATGACGGCACAGCGGACGGGAGCTCCGGCGTCGCGCTAATGTGAAGCAGCTGGCCGCAAATCGTTCGCTGATTGCGGATCCTAGATCGGGCAACGACGAGGTATTTAGAAGAAACGCCCGTCCTTGTCCTTTGTAGAGGCCGGTTCCTGCAATAAGCCCAGCGTTGTTGATCGCAGCTGCCTCTTTCAAAATCCATCCTGCGTTAGCGGGAAGAAGGCTATTTAGGTCGGTCATGACGCCTTTATAGGATAAAAGGCATGCTGCTCGCCGGCGGCATTCATGCTGCCACCTACGATAACATCACTATCATTCAGTGACGTTGCGGAGGAGTAGCTACCGCCGAGTGTACCGAGCTCAGCCATAGACGAGCCATCGAAGAAAAAAGCGTGCACGCGCTGACGGCCGCAGCCCGCGTGCTTTGGGCATTTCGAGCCCCGCTACATGGTTCATGCGATGTATGTCGTCGCGGAGGATTCGCCCGCCACAAGCAATCGCGCCCAGTCGTTTGTTGGTCTGATGTCATCTCCACGATGCTAGCCGGGCAATCGCACCCACAGATCGCTACGCTACTGTCATTTAAGCATCGCCATAACCCCTAGCGCGAATTACTGTGGCACTCCCATCGGCGGGGTGCTGGCGGGTACGGGCGCAACATCCCTGACGCCGTGCCGGCGTGACCGAGCGAACCCCTTTCCATGCAACGCCGCGAAATGAAAAGGAAAAAGTCGGGGCATGGGTCCTTTGCAGCCTAGGTCGGCTTCGACGGCCGCGCGCTGCACGCGTCGTCGCACCATTACACCGGCGGCCCCGATGGCTCATTCGAATAGTACCTCTACACCCTGAAACCGGCGCGCCGGCCGTCACGGCGGCTGCTCGTACCGGCGAGCGAGCAAGCTTACATTTCCAACCTCACCCGATCGGCTAACGGCACCTACATTGACCGACTCCGACATGCACCTCTTTCGCCTGCGGGGCGACTTCACGACTGGCCCAACGTTCGCCGCCCGGGGCGTGGCAACCGGGACGAACAACTTCGTCGGATTCGACGAGCCAAGCGTCCACGCCGACGACCTCGGCCGCGTGCTGGTCTTCGAGTACGTCGCCGCGATTAAAAAAGTACGTACTGGACCGCTTCGCGTGATGGCAGGGCCGGACCCGCGAATACGACGTTTTAATCGACTGCACCCCCTTTAATTAGAAATTCGGAAAAATTCACGCTGCGGCCGGCTTCACCATCGTCTGGCCGCGTTGCTGTCGTCAATCGACTTCGGCCATCGCCAAGATCGCACGCCGGACCGCCGCCGATAGATGCGCCCATCGTTCGACCACTTGGACCAGATCGGCGTCGGCCAAGGCGGATGCGTAGGAATTTGCGTAGGGCGATTCACAATTTCCGCATTTCTTAGGCAAGTTGGGCGTATTCGAATCCCTCATCGCCCATCCCGCCGGACCGACCTGTCGCGGTCCTTGGCGGAAAGATTCCGCTTGATGCGGGTCATTGAAGCGCTTGCCCTTGAGCCATCCCCGGGCGGGTCTTCCAGTTCCCTAGTTTCTTTGATTCGAACGCCCACTCGCACCTCGCGTTGTTCTCCGTCACTAGCGCGACTAAGTGAGGTGATCATGAGCCCAGTGATCGCAACTTCCTGGTCCTGCCCACTCTCGTACGACTAACTCCAAATCTGCAAGTCTTACGGCCATTAATGCAATGATTAGCGCATGGCTCGTGGTTCGCCGTGAGCTAAGTTGGTTATATCTCCGCGGGGGCTTCCCATCGCACGGTTGTGTGTCGCTTTTGGGGGGAAGGGTCACATCGGCGGTGTGGGTTGTACACGGCGGTCATTTCTGTGGGAGTTAGTTTCAATAGAGGAGAGAGAATGAAGCGTATTGATTTTCGTGTTCTGGGAATACTGTCTGCGGCGGTCGCAGGCTTGGGCATTGCCGCGTCGGCTGATGCGGCAACGATTTTCAGCGATAACTTCAGTGCCAGCACGCTGAACGGTGCGACGAATACGCCGCCGGCCACGTCGTCGAATTACGACATCGTGTCGAATAAGAGCGCGACGGGCGCTGGCATCGCCAGCGGTCATCTGACCGTGCCGATCACCACTTCCATCGGGTATGCGGAAGTGCAGACGCTGTTTGGCTCATCGCCGGTTGCGCTGGCGACCATTGGGGATTCAATCCGCGCCACCGTCACCTTTACCGACACGGCCAATGCCGCGGGCGCGGGCTTCTTAAACGGGGCGAGCACGTTCACTTACTTGGGTCTGTACAACTCCGGGGGATCGGCCCCGCTGAATACGCTGAACAATAACGGCGTCGCTATGTCGCCGGCGGTCACCGGCGGGGCGCAGGGGTGGACGGGCTATCTGGGCGCGATCGCAGCGACTGGCTCCAACAGCCAAACCTACGCCCGGCCGGCACAGGCGGGGACGAGCAGCGCCGGGCAGGATGTGATTATCGCGAACTCCAGCGGTGGTTTCAGCGGGGCGACGACACTGGGTACCGCAGTCGCGGGCAGCAACCTCGCCACGCTCGGCCAGCAGTACACGCAGGATTTGCTGATCACCCTGACGGCGGCGAACACGCTGTCGATCACGAACTCGCTGTACTTCGGCGCCACCAACGCTGGCACGCTGTTCAGCCAATCGACGGGCACGGCGGCCGGAGCTAACTTCTTCTCCAGTAACTTCGACGCCGTGGCGTTCGGCTTCCGTAGCGGCACCGCCAATTACGATGCGAATTCCATCACGATCGATGCGAATATCGCAGCAACGCCAGAGCCGGCTTAGGCTGGGCTTGTGGGGTTGGCCGTGTCCGGGCTCTTGGGACGCCGTCGTCGCACGGTCTGATTCCGGCAGTCTGAAATTTGAATCCTCCGCTGGCCCGTGTCGCTTCATGCGACGCGGGCCTTTTATTTGGGCAGCCGCCGCCGGGGACAGGGATAAAAGTTCGAACACCGTCACAGCAGGTTTGGTGCTGGGCTGCAGGTGTCCGCCGTTGCTCCGGCGCGATGCATGCCTACGTGCGGCAGCGCCAACGAAAAGGCTTGCATGCGTTGGCATGCAGGCCTTTCAGACGGATGAAGATCTCCGACTAGAGCGAAGGCGCGCCGCGCATCCACGGCGTAACCCATTTGGCCTTGTAGTATCCCGTCATATAGCCCCACAAAGCGATGCCGGATTGGCTGGGCAGGTAGGTCCAAGGTTCGGTGCGGGTGTCGATGCGGCTGCCGTTGGTGTTGGTATCGACGAAGTCGTTCGGGCCGACCAATACGATGTGGCCGTCGGCGAAAAGGCAGTTGGCCTTGGTCTTGTTGCTGTGGGGCAGGCCCATGTTCCGGACGCTGCCGGTCCGGGAACCTAGCAGGTAGCCGAGGTCGCCGAACGCGCTGGAGTTGTAGAGCGGCGTAAACGCCTTATTGATCTCGGTCAGCAGCAACACGTTGCTGGGCACTTGGCCGGCTTTGGCGACGGGAATGATGATCTTGGTCGTCAGGGTGGTCGCGTCTTTGTAATCGATCTGGCCCATGTTGAAGTTGTAGGTGTAGTCGCCGTAGTAGTCGGTGCCGACGGAGGCGCCGCTCTTGTCGGCATCATGGACGGCGGACGGGCAGGTGATGATCTTCCGGATCGCCTCCGCTTGGACGTTGAAATTCGTCAGGCCGCCAAGATCGCCCTTGGCCTTGCCGAGTTCCGTGCCGAGCAGGCCGGGGCTCCACCAGAACCATTTGATGTTGACGCCGCCGACCTTTTCCATGTTGTCCAGCCGGGCGGGCAGCATGTATTGGCGGTTGCTCTGGGCATAGAGCTGAGTCAGTTGATAGAACTGCCGCATGTTGGACTGGCAATAGATCTGTGCGGCCTGCGCCCGCGCCTTGTTCAGGCTCGGCAGCAGAATCCCGATGAGCAACGCGATGATGCCGATCACCACCAGCAGTTCGACGAGTGTGAATGCCGACACGCGATGGCGACGCTGAAAAGAATTTCCTGACATACTACCTCCTGGCAAAAGCCACTGACAGCGACATGCAAAACGGCCGGTCGTGAATGACTCTGAAATGAGCGGACTGATGACGGCCGCCTGCCGTCATATCGATGCTTGCATCATCGTGTTGTTCACAACGTGCGACATTAGTTTTGTTGCTAATAACGGCCACAAAGGTTGCACTTTTGGCCGGTGGCGATGGTCGAGCGGGCGCGGCCGCGCGTCGTCATCACATTCCGCGCGTGCGACGGAACCGGGCAGGGGTTTCACCGACGGCGGCGCGGAAGACACGCGTCATGTACTGCACGCTGCTGAACCCGGTTTGAATCGCTAGCTGTTTGATGGTCATGTTCGACGACACCAGCAATTCCTTGAGTCGAATGAGACGAACGCGCTCGATCTCTTCGTGGATGGTGTGACCCAGGACCGATTTCATCCGCTGCTGCAGAGACGTTCGCGAGACCTGCACGTGAGACAGCACATCGGTCACGCTGATGCGGCGGCTGCTGTTTTCGCGGATGAAATTGACGGCGCGGTTGAGTTCTGGATCCTCGCTGGCGATCGCGTCGGTCGATCGCCGGGTGACGATGCCACGCGGACTGATGTAGGTCGGGCCAGGGGTGAGTGGACGCCCGTTCATCAGCGCGTCCAGCGCGGCGGCTGCCTCATAGCCGACCCGGTCCGGGTTCACGTCGACGCTGGACAGCGGGGGGATGGACAGGTCGCACAGCAGCTCGTCATTGTCGACGCCGATAACGGCGATATCCGCCGGCACGCTGATGCCGGCCATGCGGCAGGCCTCCAGGACGTGCATGCCGCGCTCATCGTTGGTGGCCATCAGACCCATGGGCTTTGAGAGGGATAGCAGCCACTTGGCCAGGTCGGCGCGTTGTTTGTCCGAATCGCTGCGAGTGGCGTTGAGATCGGCGACGAAGGTTTCGCAGGACCATCCGGCGTCGCGAATCGCCGCTTCAAAGGCGCGGCCGCGTTCATCGAGGCCGGGGTTCAGGCCGCCGATGCTGCGATAGCAGGCAAACCGCTTAAACCCGAGCGAGAGCAGGTGGCTCGCCGCGAGCTCGCCGACTTTGGTGTGATCCGGGCCGACGTATGGAAACGGCCGATCGACCTGATTGAGTCGAAGGGAGATGACCGGAACGTTCATGCGTTCGATCAAGTCGCCGTACGCCGGCGTGGCGTGATTGGTCAGGATGCCGTCGCCTTTCCAGCGGACGAAACCGGGCGGGGGCTTATCGACCACCATTTGCGGCTGGAAGAAGGTGGTCCAGTGGCCGTATTCGCGGTTGTATTTCGCGATGCCGCGCAGGACGCCTCGGCCATAAGAACCGGTCGTGCCGATCAGCACAGCGACGTGCCGCAGGCGGAACTCTGCCGGGTCAGGTTGTTCGGGCGGGACCGCCAGTGTCGGCCTCTGCGGTACAGGCTGTCGCGGCGGAGTGGTGCTGCCGTTACGCATTGCGTGGATCGCCGAATGTTGCCGTTACCGCAGGTGAAGCAGGCGCTTATAACACACGAAATACGATTGCTTAGGCACGGGCTTTGTTAATTTATGCAAAAATGATTGCACAAACTGGCTTCGCAGGGGTTCACGTAAGTGCTCTATGTCTGCCTCCCATTTCTGCAAACCAAATGGCAATAATTGCCAAAGTGGCTTTAACGATAGCGAGGCCAGCGCATCGTTACGGTCGGTACACTGGACCCAATCATGAGGACGAGGCTGCTACCCTTCCGCGTTATTTCCATCGCGCTTTTCCTAGGCCAGCAGGGAATGGCACAGACGCCTGCGACCATGCCAGCGACCCAGCCCGCGTCGCCCGAGGGGCGGCCTTACCTTTCGCAGCCGCTCGTGAC
>JAQGHK010000074.1 GCA_028288875.1 Phycisphaerales bacterium
TGAGGCCGTGAAGAACATCTTCAACCGGCTGACCAAGGGCGCGAACTTCGATTCGATCAGCGAGGAATTCAAAGGCAACGTCACCTTCCCCGCCGGCGATGATCTGGCGGATGATGAGTTCGTCGCCAATCTGAAGGCGATCAAGCCGCTGTATCAGGCCAGCACGCAACTTCGAAAAGCCCTCGATCTTGGCGATGGCGATGCGGGCACCGCCTGCGCGGGCGAGTTCATTCTGGAAGGGCTGTACGTGAATAACCGCTTGAGCAAGTTCAATAAGGCGGGAAAGACGTTCTTCAGGAAGTGATTGTAGCTGCGATGCCTGTGTCGCCTTTCCACCGCGGTTGAACTCTCGTGGTGAGGCGACGCAAGCATCGCAGCGACGGAAACTTAATCGTTCCGCTTGATCATGATCATCTTCTTGCCGCCGTTGGTCCATGACACGCTGGTCATGTACGCCTCGATCAGCAGGATGCCGCGGCCTGAGCACTTTTCGATGTTCTCAGGGCTGGTGGGGTCGGGCACGTCCTGGCGGGTGAAACCGGGGCCGTCGTCTTCGATGGTCAGTTCGACCTGATCGGGGCCGACCAGGGCTTCGACATAAACTTTCTTGTTCATGTCGAGCTTGTTCCCGTGTTTGATGGCGTTGACGATCGCCTCTTCCAGGCTCAGCTTGATCGCAAAGACGCTGTCCGAGTTGTATTTGAAGTTCTGGACTTCATCGAGAATCTGCGTCTGCACCTCGCGGCCGCGGGCGAAGTCGGACGGGATGGTGTACTTCATTGACGTGCCGTAGCGCGTCTTGGTAATGCTCGGCGCTGCAGGCCGGCGAGGGTCGGGCGAGTTGCGGCTGACGTGGGACAAAGGCCGGCCCTCGGGGGTGGCGACACTTCACAAACCGATTTACATCGCGAAGCTAGCCAGCGCCTCGTCGCGCGTGCCGTAAATCCGGAACAAGCGATCCAGCTTGGTAATGCGGAAAACTTCAAAAATCTGGCTCTTGATGTTCGCCAGCCGAAGTTGGCCGTTGCGCTGCTTGATGCGATTGTTGGCATTGATCAGCATGCCAAGCGCGGCGGACGACAGATGGTCGACGCTGGCGAAATCCAGCAGCAGCTTCGGCTGCTCGACTTCATCGATCAGCGCATTCAAGGTCGACCCGATCTCGGCGATGTTCGCCTCATCGAGGATCTTGCTGTTCATGAACTCGACGATCCGAATATCCTTTTCGTGGATGACGGCGAGCGGTGGGGCCTGTTCGGACATAGAAATGCGTCCTGCAAAAGTCAGTGAAACCCGCCTCGCAAATCTCGACATCGAAGCGGAAGGTCATGCTACGTTTCGGTTAGAAACCGGTCAAGCGACGGCCCATGAGCAGCCCGGCGGTTATCAGCACCAGCCCGGCCCCCAGCGGCCAAGCAGCGATCGGGTCGGCGACGGTCGCAAGGGCTGCCAGTGCACCCGGCCCCGGGGCGACCGGCGGGGCGGAACGGTACGCGGGACCGGCGGTGGCGATCGTTTTATCGGCATCGTGGTACAAGCCCGGCGACGCTTCAATGGCCGCATCCGCCTGCACGACCGGCGTCAGCCCCGTCCGGGCGGGCTCGGCGGTATAGGCCGGCGGGCCCCCGCTGAGCCAATCGAAAACGTCGGTCCAGAAGATGACGTAATCCGCCCGCCCGGCCAGCACGCCGGTGTCGAAACCGACCCAGACCTGCCTCACGGGTAATTCCCTGACCGCCAGCAGCGGCGACACATTGTTCAGAATCGGCTCGGCATTCGGATAAATCAGCGTCCGCCACCCCTCGCCCGGCGGGCCGGCCGTCGGGTAGCCCGCGAAATCGACACCATCGAACATCGCCGACCGGGTGATCGGATGAGACGCATCAACCGACGAATGAATCTCGATTCGGGTGTCACTAGCCGGAACCAGCGACCCCGCCAAGATCACAGCCGGCGTCGCTTGCGCTTCGCCTTTGGCGATAACCACCACCGGCGCGTCCGGCCCCGCCGGCCGACGGTGCTGATAGACCGCAATCATTCGCGACAGATCATCCGACACCGCCGTCCGCGCCTCGATTCGCGCCGGCACCGCCGTTCGGGCCAGATAGGCGTGATTGTCCGCCGTGACGTCGTCGGCCCAAGGCTTGCCGCCTTCGGCCAAAAGCTCGGCCTCGCAAGTGTCTCCTAAGGCGGGCAGATCAACGAAATAATCCTGGCTCTGCCCGACCGGCGGCAGGTCGATCGGCTGGCGAACGCCGTCCACCCGAAGTATCGCCCGCACGCGATCGGTGTCATTCAATACGGTCACCATCGCTTGCCCCGCCGCCGCGTTCGGCTGCGTGGATGACCGTGCGATTGCGAACGGCGTGATCGCGAACCGATCAATCCCCGCGTTCGACCATGGCCCGGCCGTTACCCGCACGAAGCCTGGTGGCAAGCTGGGCGATTGGCCGGTCAGGACGATCGCCGGCCCGGGTTCGCGACGAATGGCCTGTTCGAGCAGACCGATCGTCGGGAGCGCGGTGGCGGGCCAACGCGTGGGATCGATCGGGCCGATAATCTCCACCGGTTCGCCGGGAACCGGGAGGACCCGCACGCCGGTTGTTGCGGTGATGGGGAGCCGCGAAAGCGCCGCCTTCAGCCGCTCGCCGGCCATCGCCGGCGACCGATCAAGGATCACCGTCAGATGCGGCGTCGCCCGCCGCACCGCCGGGCCGGCAGCCCCCAGGATCATGGCCAGCACCGCCGCCATCAGCAGGACGATCCACACAGGCGGCCGCCGGTGACGCGGGCCGCCGACGCTCTGGGAGGCTGGCCAGAGGTGAAGAAACGGCACGCCCGCCGTCGGCCCGGATGCCCGGCCGATCCAGAGCCATGCCGCCGCCCACGGGAGCAGCAGGCAGAGCCAGATCGGGGTCAGCCAGGTCATTGCGGTTCGTCCGGATTCCGGCCGCCACGGGCCGTTGGCAGCGCTACAATCAGATGAGCGAAGGGAAAGGCCCTTCGGATTCGAGGGTCCGATTTTGGAGGAATGTATCATGAAACGTGCACTTTTTGCCGCCGTCGCCACTGCTTCGCTGATGACTTTTGGTTGTGACGATAAGAAAGACGAAATGAAGGCGCCCACGCCTGAAACCAATAAGGCCGCCAATGAGGTGAAAGAAAAGGCCGTCGACACGATGCAGGGTGTCGATAAGAGCGTTAAGGGCGGCACTGACGAAATGAAGAAGGGTGTCGACAAGATGAGCACCCAAGCCGTCGATGCCGAAAACCTTCGCGGCAACATGGCCGACCTGTCGGGCAAGATCAAAAAGGCGCTTCAGGAAAAGAAATTCGACGACGCCCAAGGCTTCGTCCAGCAGCTCAAGGATCTCAAGAGCAAGCTGCCCGCCGACATGCAGGCTTCTGTTGATCAACAGTTGGCCGACGCGGACAAGGAAATCGCCGCTGGCAAGGCACTGATGAATCCAGCTGGAAAATAAGCGATAGTTCCGATCGCTCCGGGTTCGGCATGCGGGGCTTTCCGCAATGTCGCGATCGGGAAATGAAATTGCGGATTAACGGCCCGCGTGGCATAACCGGCTACGCGGGCTTTTTTTGCGCGCATCACCAGGAAATAAATATGGCCAAGCTGATCAGCGAGTTCAAAGAGTTCATCGTCAAGGGAAACGCGATTGACCTGGCGGTCGGCATCATCATCGGCGGCGCCTTTGGCGCTGTCGTTCAGTCGCTGGTCAAAGATGTCATCATGCCGCCGATCGGCCTGGTCATGGGCGGTGTCGATTTCTCCAGCCTGAAGATTCCACTCTCCAAAGGCCATGAAGTCGGCGAAGTAAATCCGATCACGCACCTGACGCTCACGCAGAAAATGGAACCGGTCACGATTAACATCGGCCTGTTCATCAACACGCTGATCGCGCTGGTCATCATCGGCTTTGCCGTTTTCATGGTCGTCAAACTGGTGAACATGCTTCGTCGTGAGAAGCCCAAGCCCGACGACGCTCCGCCCGCCCCGCCGGAAGACATCAAGCTGCTGACGGAAATCCGCGACGCCCTCAGAGCGCGTTAAGCGGTCCGCAACAAACCGTGATCATCACGACGACGCCTGCGTCGTCTTCTCCCTTGGCTGCCAAGCCTTGTGGCGAGGCGACGCAGGCGTCGTTGTTAAGTTAACAACCCGTCGCCGCTTCGATTACCATTCGCCGCCCGATCAAAGGAGTTGTCGTGCGCGGGTTCGCTATTAGTTTGCTCTCGTTCTCATTCGCTTCACTGGCCGCCGCCGACACCGTCGTTTTAAAGAACGGCGACACGCTCCACGGCACTATCGGCCAGGTCACCGCCGACAATCTTAAGCTCAAGGCCGACGCGTTCGGTGAGATTGGGATCAAGCTCGATCAGATCAAGAGCTACAAGATCGACACGCCGGCCGTCGTGCAGTTCAAGGACGCGCCGCCGATCACCGGCTCCGTTACGGGCGGTGAGGCCAAGACGATCAAGGTCGATGATAAGCCGCTGACGTTCGATACCGTGAAGGTCGTCAACCCGCCGCCGGAGAAGTGGACTGGCTCGCTGCTGGCCAACTTCGCCTTGGCGCGCGGCAACACGAACAAGTTCACCGTCGGCGTCGATGCCAAGGCCGCCCTGCGACGCGAGAATTTCTACCAGAACGACCGCACCACCCTCACCGGCCAATACAACTTCGGCCAAAGCGGCGGCGGCAGTGGGCCTGAGCCGGAAACGACGGATACGGATAACTTCGCCGTCTTCGCCAAGCATGACCATTTCTGGACGCAGAAGTTCTACAACTACGGCAGCATCAAGCTGGAACACGACCGCATTGCCAACCTGAATTTCCGCCTCGGCCCGAACGCCGGCGTGGGTTACCAGTGGATCGAAACGCCGGCCTGGAACTTCTTCACCGAAACCGGTCTGGGTTACGTCTTCGAACACTTCGACGACGGCACAAACAACGATTACATCTCGGCGCGCTTCGCCTATCACGTGGAGCACCCGTTCAACGATAAGGTGTCGGTGTTCCATAACTTCGAATATCTGCCGTCGATTTACGACTTCGGTGATTACAACCTTAACGCCGACGCCGGGCTCAAGATGACGCTGGTGCAGAACTTCGTGGCCCAGCTGAAGGTGGAATACAAACGCGACAGCACGCCGGCGGATGATTCGCTGAAAAATGACCTGCTGTTCTTGGTGGGACTGGGTTGGCAGTTTTAAGGCATTTGAAGACCGAAGACCGCCGTCTTATCCCCTCTCCCGGCTATACCGGGAGAGGGACCAGAGCAATCCCAGAACGTCCGCCCGGCCGTGGTTCGCGTACCATAGTAAAACGCTTACCAGGAACCGCCATGCGTTCGCCATCGCTCGCCGCCGCTGCTGCCCTGCTTCTCACGCTTGCCGGCAATAGCTTCGCCCAGTCCACCCAGCCCGCCACGTTGAAGGTGGGGGATCCCGCCCCGCTGCTGACGGTCGGCAAATGGGTCAAGGGCGAGCCCGTCACCAAAATCGAGCCGGGCAAGATTTATGTTCTCGATTTCTGGGCCACGTGGTGTGTGCCCTGTCGGGCCGCCATGCCGCACATGACGGAACTGGCGAAGAAGTACCCGGACATGATTGTCATCGCACAGAACGTGTGGGAAGACGATGTCGACATGGTAAAGCCGTTCGTCGATGAGATGGGCGACAAGCTCGGGTACCGCGTGGTGCTCGACGATCTCTCCAAGCCCGGCCGCGGCGCGATGGCGGACGGTTGGCTGGATGCCGCCGGCAAGACGGTGATCCCGACCGTCATCGTCGTTGGCAAAGATTCAAAGATCGCGTGGGTCGGTCATCCCATGGAACTCGATCCAGTGCTGGAGCAGATCGCAGCCGACAAGTTTGATCCGAAGGCCGCCGCGACCACGCAGGCGCGCGAAGAGACGCTCAATCAACAGATCGCCGCGGCTGTGAAAGCGAAAGATGTTGACGCCGTGTTGGCGGGTACGAAAGAACTGGCCGCCCTCCGGCCGAGCGATGCCGACTCGATCGGCGTGTTCGAATTCAACGTCCTCTCTCGCAACGGCCGGCCCGACGCGGCGCGCGTCCGCGCCGACGGCGTCGCCCGCACCAGCAAAAACCCGCAGGCCCTCAATACCCTCGCCTGGGCGCTGGCCACCCAACCCACGCCGCAGCCCGCCGACCTGAAGATCGCCCGCGTCGCAATCGACCGCGCCAATGAAATCGCCGGCAATAAAGAATCCGATTATCTCGACACCTCGGCCCGCATCTACGCGTTGGAAAAGGACTGGCCGAAGGCCGTCGCCGTCGTCGAACAGGCGCTGCGCATTGCCGAAAGCAATGCTAAGGCGAGCCTGCAAAAATCCCTCGACGCCTACAACAAACAAGAAGTGCCAGTCGCGGAGTAGCCCGGCTCCCGCGCCAGCATTCAAGAATGCTCCATCAGCGGCGTAGCCGCGAGCTTGCTCACGTTGCCCGTTTATACGGACTCGCGAGCAAGCTCACGGCTACGCCATTCATAGCGCGGACGTGGATGTCACACGGAGGGTTTACAGCGCCGGCACGTCGACCCAGCGCTTCTCTTTCCAGCTCTGCATGCCCAATTCGGCCAGCTGAACGCCCTTAGCGCCTTCACGCAGCG
>JAQGHK010000081.1 GCA_028288875.1 Phycisphaerales bacterium
GCGGGTGTCATGAATCTCGGCGATCGTTCCGCCGGCCTTTACGCGTGACCCGATGCGAGGCAGTGCGCTATTGATGTCGCCCGGAATGGGACTGCACAAAGAAACAGCAGGAGCGGTCACCACTGCATCAAGACTCGGCACATGCCCGATCCCGCCCGCGACGGCCCAAGCGGCCACGCCGAGGGTCGCAAGGACCAAGGCTAATTTCAGCAGCCGGATCGCCACGCGGCGGTTGGAGGGTCCGCCCGAGTTGCCGACCTCGGCGTCGCCTAAGTGGCGTGCAGGACCTTCTTTGCCGTGCTCGTGGATGCGTTCGATCGTGTCCGGAAACACGAGATCATTGACGATTGTTGACATACAGACTCCCCGAAGTCCTCTGCCGCCAGATTTTGAAAATAGACAACCTGTAGCGACTGCCCGGCGTCCCTGCCCCTGTGGTCTGCTTTCACTGATGCTAAAACAGTGCCACATCAATGAAGTTAACGCGATCTACCACATTTGGGGCTGGTTTCGATTGAAATGCGACAAAACGGCTGCTATTCGCCAACTTTTAATAGTTGTTTCCCTGAAAGAAATTTTGCTAGCATCGGCTCGGGTTTTGCGACCCGACATTTCGAAGCGTTGTTTTCTGGGGACTAAACATGCTTTTTGCTGACAGCCACATCGCCATTCTCGTCGTCTTATTGCCCGCCATTTTGATGATCTCGTTGCTTTGTCGACGAACAGGAATCCCGCGCGCTCTCGTGGCAATTCTCTCGATCGCCGCAGTGTTGCTGTACATCGATTGGCGTATCGGGACGCTGCTCGATTCGTTCGGTCGACCGGCATGGTCGGGGCAGGTCTGGACTTGGGTATTTGCTGTAATCGAAGGATTCGGTCTGTTCGAGTTGTTGATCTTCCTCGCGATGTTCAGTCGCCGGCGCGACAACAGCGGCGCCGCCGATCGCTCCGAGAAGCTGCTCCGTGGGATGCTGCCGGAACAGTTGCCCGAGGTTGATGTTTACGTCGCCACCTACAACGAAGAATGGACGATTCTGGAGAAGACCATCATCGGCATAAAAGCCCTTGATTGGCCGGCGAACAAACTGAAAGTGTGGATTCTCGACGACGGCCGCCGGTCGTGGCTGGACGAGCGATGCCGGGAAATGGGGATCAATTACGTCACCCGTCCCGATAGCCGCGGCAAGAAAGCCGGTAATCATAATCACGCACTGTCCGTGACGAACGCACCGTTCATTCTGTCGCTCGATGCCGATTTCGTGCCGTTTGCCAATTTCCTGTACCGCACGATCGGCTTCATGCTGGACCCGAAAGACACGAAAGTGGCCGTCGTCCAGACGCCGCAGTCGTTTTATAATACGGATGTCACGCGCGCTAACCTCGGTTTGTGGAGCGACTGCTCGGACGATCTGGAAATGTTCTATCGTGAAATTCAGCCGTCGCGAGACGCGTGGAATTGTGCGTTTTACTGCGGCAGCAGCGCCCTGATCCGCCGCAGCGCCATCGAATCGATCGGCGGTTTCGAGACGCAGACCGACATCGAAGACCAGGCGACCAGTGTCAAACTGCTGGCAAAAGGCTGGCACGCCCGCTATCTCTGCGAGCGGCTGAGCCTTGGCCTCAGCGCCGAATCGACTGCTGCTTTTCACGACCAACGGAATCGCTGGTGCCGCGGCAGCCTGCAGATCGCCTGGATGCCTTATGGCCCCTTCGGTCGCGGGCTGAACCTGATCCAGCGATTGCTCTTCTCGCAGTTCCACTGGGTCGTCGGGGCGACCACGCCGCTGGCGTATGTCGCGGCCCCGCTCCTGATCTGGCTGCTCGACTGGCAACCCTATCCGCCGGCACGGCCAGAAGAATTGCTTGCTGTTCCGGCGATGGTTTTTGCGATTATCTCGACGGCCATCTGGTGGCTGAGTAGCGGCTGGTGGCTGCCGCTGCTGTCGCCCGCACAGCAAATGTTCTTGGCCGTCGAATTGCTGCCCACGGTCCTGACCTCCCTGATCAAGCCTTTCGGAAAGCCATTGATCAAAATCAACCCCGTGACCGACAAGGGCCCGATGGCGGTCACCAAGCGCGTCGACGTTTTCACCGCCAGCATGCTCGGCCTGTTGCTGGTTGCAATGCTCGTCTCACTGGCGATGGCCGCCCTCACGGATGGTGGGCCTTATAACAGCCCGCTCCAGCGCCTGGCGGCGGTGCTCTGGACGCTATATGGCCTGAGTGTCACTTCGCTAGCGTTCCTGATGTGCTTTCAGCCACGCGTGGCCCGCACCGAGGAACGATTCGAAATTGGCGAGAAAGCCAAGCTGCTGGTCCACGCGGATGGCATGCCGACGCCAGTTCGGTTGGTCGATCTGTCGCTGAATGGTGGCTGCATTACTGCCGCCCGCGGTAGCGATCTCGCGATCGTATTCGACTGGATTAAGCCCGGCCGGCGCGTGTCGCTTCAGATTGACGGTGTCGGTGTTGTCTCCGGCACCGTCGTTCGCGCGGCCCTAGGGTCGATGGGGATTAAGTTCGAAGACGTGAATGATGCCCAGCGTCACGCCCTGATCCGTCGCACCTACGCGACGGCGCCGAAAGATCGCCAGACGGTAATGCCGCTTACTGCGCTCATCGGCGGGCTATTCAAAGTGGTAACGAAATAGCTCGCCGAGCATCCCCACTCATTGGCCATCCGCCTTCGTCTTGCCGAAGGCGGGCCGTCTTCCTATTCTCACAGCGTCGGGTGCCCATAGCTCAGTTGGATAGAGCAGCCGCCTTCTAAGCGGCAGGTCGCTGGTTCGAATCCAGCTGGGCGCGTTCGAAGTAAAACCTTTCGAATGGGTAGTTACGCATACCTGCCCGCATCGGAAGTGCGGCCCACTGGTGAACGACGTCGACCTATGCCGCGAGGGCGGCGGCGAGCTTGGTCGGTGTGATACTGACTCCGCAGCCGGACGCACGGATCCGGTCTCGCGTTGCCGGCGATCCCCGCCGATCAGATAATCCTCCTGCAGGCGGACGGATATTTGTTTGACGAACATCCGATCTGCGTGATCAAGCAGGGACATTTGCGTCGGGCGCTCGAACGCGACACCGCTGATGATGGCTGAATTTTTCGACGGCGGTGATGATGGTGGCGTCATCGTAGGGACTGCCGCCCCGCCAGTCGGTATCGTGGCCGCCGGCAGCGTCTGGTTGAAGCTGTTCTGTAGCATCTACAAGTTGATGGAATCGACCGAGCCGTTGTGATCAAAGTCGCCCTGCGCGAATGACGGATTCATCCGGCCAAATCCGTTCTGCAGTCTCAAGAAATCGTTGAAGGCCACGGTCGACTGAAATCGGCGTCGCCGTGCAGCGTGTACTTCAGCACAACGGTGCTGTCGATCCGAACAAGGTCCTACGGGGCGTCGACCCTGTGGCCGGCGGGCGCGGGAATTAGGAACGTCAACCGCGATAGTCACTGGTATTGGGAGTGGTGCCGGGTTACGGGTTCGCGCACCATCGCTGAGCTCCCCCGCACGCCATGCCACTCTCTTTGCATCGGTTGCACTTTCAATTGGACGGTGGATGCAATCCTATCGATCAACGGCGTATAGCGTTGCATCGAACACAAACGAGCGGTGGCCTGATGAGCATGGCGTCCAGCAATCCTTCCGCCGCGCGCGGCGATCAGATCACCGCGCCGGCTGCGTCTTCACGCCCTGCGTCAACGGCCGTGCCGGGCGTGTTCTACTACGTCGACGGTTATCACGGCGGCGTCGACGGCCACATGCCGCCTGACTCGCT
>JAQGHK010000128.1 GCA_028288875.1 Phycisphaerales bacterium
GCGCGCTATTCTGGTGCGAGCTGCCAATCGCCATTGATTCCGGAGAGCGCCAAGTCATCCGCGCGAATTAGCCCAGAAGTTGTGCGGCGTTGCGGACGAGTTCCACGATACGCCCACGAAGATTTTCGATCACTTCCGGCGTCGCACCGATCATTCGCAGATGGTCCGAGGTGATCGTCTGATGGCTAGCCGTCAGCGCGAAGCCAACATCGGCCTGGCAGCAGAGCGTGTCAGCGACGTAAAGCAGCGTCACCAGCTCTTTGTCTGTTTCATTGGCCAGGTGTGGCGCGTGGTGGCAGCCGGCAACCGCCTGGCATGAGCGCGGGAACTGCCACTTTTCGGCGAGCATCTTGCCGAGGAACGTGTGATTCACGCCGACGATCTGCTTTTCCAGTTCGAAGAACGTCTCTTCGCCACTGGCCTTTTCGCACACCGCCCGCACCTGTTCCGGCCAGGTCTGCAGCGCGATCAGGATGCCGATGTCGTGGATCATGCCGCCAAGAAAAGCTTCTTCGGCCAAGGCGGGCTTCACCTTTTTCGCCAGCTCTTTGGCCACCACGGCCACGGCGACGCAGTGCACCCACAGGTCCTTGGCGGAGTATCTGTCGGTCAGTTTCATGCCACGGAACATCTGCCCCATGCTCGCCGCGACGGCGAGATTTTTTACCGCGTTCAGACCGAGCAGGACGATGGCGCGGTCGATGGAAGTCACTTGGCCAGGCAGGCCGTAAAACGCGCTGTTCACGACCTTCAGCACACGCGACACGAGCGCCGGGTCATGGCGAACAATCGCATGCAGTTGCGAAGCCGACGACTTAGGATCTTCCACCGTCTTGATGACGTTGGCCGTCACCTCCGGCAACGTGGCCAACGCCTGCAGCTGACTGAGGGCCTGTTTGGCGAGATCCTGAGCGGTAGGTGCTGCGAGAGTAGGCATACTCTGGCAACATCGGCCTGTTTCGGGCCCGACTGAAGAATGCTAATAGGCGATTAGCTTCTGACGCAGCCGCGTTCCAAGCTCCTGCGTGGCCAGCACCTTGGCGATCTTTGCCCCGCTCGCCCCGCCGCCGTAAACGTTTGTGCCGGCATACGTTCGAGGGCGGCCGCCGTTCCATGCCCGGCTGATCGCTGCGACGATTTCAGTGCGATCCCACGGCACGTCGACGACGTTCGCCGATCGCTCCCGCCCTTCCTGGCGACTTCCGATATTAATTACCTTGGTACCGAAGCTGGCAGCCTCAATGATACCGCTCGAGCTGTTTCCGATCAGGAATGCGGCGTTCGCGAGACCGTCGAGAAAGGCCTGTCGAGGAAGATTCTGGTGCACCGTCCATTCGGTCCCACGGATTCCCTGCCAAGCCTTGGCGATCCCCCGCCATCCCGGGTCGTTGTTCGGATACACGATGGTTCCGCCCGTCATGCCAGCCGCAGTCAACTCGGCAATGAGCAGGCGCGCCTGTCGCTGCTGCTTGGCATCATTCGCTCCATCCGGATGGAGTATTACTAAGGGCCCGGCGGATCGTTGGCTGGTTTGGGGCTTTGCCGGCAGGCCGTCCAAGCCGGGTGTGCCGACGACATGGACGCGGAAACGGTCTTCGCCGAGCTTCAGGATGCGCTGACCGCTGGCCTTCGTCGCCGCGAAGTGCAGATGGGCGAGTTTCGTGATCGCGTGGCGTAAGGCGTCGTCCACCTGCCCGAGCGCCCGATCGCCGCCATGAACATGAGCGACGACGCAGCCGGCCAAGTGCGCAGCGGCCGCTGCGGCGAAGGCCTCCACACGATCGCCGACGACCAACACCACGTCCGGCCGCAGCCGTGCGTATACCTTCGCCAATCCGGCCATGGCACGGCCGGTCGCCTCGGCGGTGGTTCCTCGCCACGGCACGGTGGCATCGATCGTCCACCCCTGTTGGCGGATCGCCGCGATGCTGTAGCCGTGTTCCCGGCTCAGGTGCATGCCGGTAACGACCAGTTGAAGCGTCAGACCCGGGTGTTTGCCGATCTGGCGCAGGGCATGTTCCATCAGGCCGAACTCGGCGCGCGTGCCCGTCACGAACATCACGCGGCGGCGGGCCATCAGGCGACGTCTTTCATCGAAAGCATGTCGCCCGCGCGAACCGACCGAGCCAGCGTGCGGCCGAGCACCGTTTCAAACAATTCAGCCGACAGTCCGGTGCCCGGGCGCTGCGTCGTGAGGTCTTCCAGCGTTAGCGTGTGACCAGCCTGGCGACTGGCCTTCAGCACCAGGCTCTGCCGGCTCACGCGGCGGACGTCTTCTTCGCATCGCAACACGCGCCGGCCGGGCCGCCCCATCATGCGCTCGGCCTGACGAATGCGATGGATGTAATCCGCCATCGCCACCGGTTCGAGACTGGCCGAATGATCTGGCCCCGCGGCCGAGCAATCGTACGTCAAATGCTTTTCGATAATGGACGCGCCAAAAGCCACTGAAAGAGCGCCGGCCACTGGGTCGCTCACGTGATCGGAGTATCCGACCGGCACGCCGTGCTTAGCCAGTTCCTGAATCCAGCAGAGTTGGGCATCGCTTTCTTCGACAGGATAGTTGCTCACGCAGTGCAGCAAGGCGAACGGCGTGCCTTGCGCTGATATCCATCGGACGGCAGAGGAGATTTCATCGGCCGTGGTCGCGCCGGTGGACACGATCATCGGAAGCCCGGTGGCGATCACGTCGATCAGCAACAGCCGATTGACGATGTCCGGCGACGCGATTTTGATCGCCGAAGAGACGGCCGCGGCGCGAGGTACATCGGACCGCGAGAATGGCGTACAGATCAAGGCGATTTTTTGAGCAGCGGCGGCACCAGCGATTGTCGCCAACGCCGTGTCGCTCAGTTCATACTGCCGCAGCATTTCAGCCGGATCGGCCGCATCGACGCGGTCCTTCTGATACTCCGCAAACTCCGCCGAGCGGTGCACCAACGTGTCGGCGCAGAACACCTGCAGCTTCACCGCATCGGCACCGGCGGCCTTCGCGTGGCGCACCAGTTCCAGAGCGCGATCGACCGAGCCATCATGATTCACGCCGATCTCAGCGACGATGAATACCGGCTGGCCCTGTCCGATCGTGTGCGGCCCGATCTTCATGCGGCCACCTGCATCGACCGAGCGCGGAGCGCGGCTTCGGCCCAGAAGAAGTCGCGAAGGGAATCGATTTCGACCGTTTCATCCGCGGCTGTATGAACGCCGCGACGGTCGACGCCGAACATGGCGTGCGGATCATCTGGTGTCGCCTCGCCGCGCAGCAGCGACTCGTGTGACATCACCACCGCCGCTCCATCATGCAGGAACAGCGGCTCAAGATCCTGTCGCCGGTGAATGCTGCCGGGCCGCAGCGCTTCGACGTGATCGCCGTTCAGCTTGCTCATCCAGGCCGGGTGCCATTTGCCAACCGGGCAGAACGTGCGGACCGAATCGCAGCGGGTAGACCGCCAGCAATCGATGGCGCGATCGATCACGCCTTCTCCGCGGACGGCGACGTTGCCGTAGAGGATGACCGCCGCATCGAAACGCGTACCACCGCGTTCGGCCGTGTGCAGGGCGTGCAGCATGACGGATTGAACACTGGCGTCGTCGGTCGCGAGGGCACTCGGCCGTTCGATCGCATCGAAACGGCGGCGACGCGCAAGGGCCAAGATCGCGTGGGAATCGCTGCTCACAATCGCGTGTGTCACGCGATGGGCCGCCGCGACGTGATCGAGGGTGTACTCGATCACCGGCCGACCCAGGAGCATTTTCAGGTGTTTATCTGCCAGGCCGCGGCTTCCACCACGGGCCATGACGACGCCGAGCACATTCATCTTTTTCATGGTCGATGCCACTCCGAGCAACGGTTACAAAGATCAGGTAATTGAGTGAGCCGGACGTGCCGCTGGCGCACGTCGGCAAACGGTCCGCGCCAGATTTCGGTCAATCGCTGCTGGCCCAGCCGGCCCAGGGATTGGCGGACGCAGCCCTGCGCTGCGCCAGTGGCTATGGCGGCGATCGCGATCCGGCCCTCGTCGAGAACCCTTAAGAAGTTCGCGTAACCGCGGCCGCGTTCACCGAGCAGGTTCT
>JAQGHK010000129.1 GCA_028288875.1 Phycisphaerales bacterium
TGAGTCTTTGAGAAGGAATGTCGCGATGAAGCTGAAATCCCTGACAACGCCCTTGGCCACGCTGGCTCTGCTTGCCTTGCCGACGCTCGTGTGCGCCGCCGAGGAAGCTCATGAAGCCGCCGAAGGCGCTGGCTCGGCCCACATGCCGCCGGGCCTGAACGAAGGCCTCATGACGGCCCTCGTGACGCTGATCGTGTTCGTCGCCCTCGTGATCGTCCTCAAGGCCAAGGCCTGGGGCCCGATTGCCAAGGGCCTCGGTGACCGTGAAGCCAAGATTCGCAGCGACATCAAGGCCGCCGAAGACG
Organism: Phycisphaerales bacterium; assembly: GCA_028288875.1. Lineage (GTDB taxonomy): Bacteria > Planctomycetota > Phycisphaerae > Tepidisphaerales > Tepidisphaeraceae > RYN-431. The sequence goes on from JAQGHK010000129.1 coordinate 306, forward strand.
CCCGCGCCGCGGCCGACGCTTCGATGAAGAAGTACCAGGCCGAACTGGCCAAGGCCGGCGACGAAGTTCGCGCCATCCTGGACAAGGCCACCGCCGACGCTCAGGCCGTCGCCACCCGCATCAAGATGCAGGCCCAGCAGGAGGCCGAGGAAGCCAAGGAACGCGCCGTGAAGGATATCGATGCCAGCCGCAAGGCCGCCGTCGCCGAGATCCACGAGCACGCCGCCACGCTCAGCACCTCGATCGCCGAAAAGATCCTGCGTCGCAATCTGAATGCCGACGACCAGCGTGAACTGGTTCGTCAATCGCTCGAACAGCTCGGCAGCGTTAACTAAGCAGCTCCGCAGGAAAGATCCACCGCCATGGCCAACGCACAAGACGACCACGCGACATTCGACAGCTACGCCCAGGCGTTGCTGGAATTGTCGGACGCGCGCGGCGTGACCGACCAGGTCGCCGGCGACATTCAGGCGATTGCTGGAGTGATCCACGCCGACCCCGCGCTGGGCAAGTACTTCAGCGATCCGTCGATCAGCCACACCGAGCGCGAGGGCATGCTCGAAAGTGCCTTCCAGGGCAAGACGGCCGACGTGCTCGTCAACTTCATCAAGCTGCTGAACGCCAAGGGTCGCCTCGGCAACTTTGGTGCGATTGCCGCGGCGTTCAAGCATCTGCTGGACGCCCGCAGCGGTAAGGTGGATGTCGAAGTGACCGTCGCCCACAAGCTGGACGACGGCGAACTGGAAAACGTCCGCGCGGAAATCAGCCGCAAGATCGGCAAGCACGCCCAGATCACGCAGAAGGTCGACGATTCGATCATCGGCGGACTGGTCCTGAAGATCGGCGACAAGCTGATCGACGGCAGCGTGAAATCACAGTTGGAAACCTTGAAGCGTCGCCTGATCGCGGCGGTGTAAGAGTCAGCAGAGTAAGAGACAGTCGACAAACGGAAACGACACCATGGCCATCAACGTTGCAGAAATCACCGGCGTCCTGAAGCGCGAAATCGAAGCCTACGAGCAGAAGCTGAACGTCTCCGACGTTGGCACGGTGCTTGAGGTCGGTGACGGCATTGCCCGCATTTACGGCCTTCGCGGCGCGATGGCCGGCGAACTGCTGTCGTTCCAGAACGGCGCCATGGGCCAGGTGTTCAACCTCGAAGAAGACAGCATCGGCGCGGTCATCTTCGGCGACTACACGCACATCAAAGAAGGCGACACCGTCCAGACGACCGGCCGCCTGCTGGAAGTGCCCGTCGGCCCGGCCGTCATCGGCCGCGTGGTGAACCCGCTGGGCGAGCCGATCGACGGCGGCCCCGCGATCGCCAGCAGCGAAACCCGCAAGATGGACATCATCGCCCCCGGCATCGCCGAGCGCAAGCCGGTCAACGAGCCGCTGCAGACCGGCATCAAGGCCGTCGACAGCATGATCCCGATCGGCCGTGGTCAGCGTCAGCTGATCATCGGCGATCGTAAGACCGGCAAGAGCGCGATCGCGATCGACGCGATCATCGCCCAGAAGCACACCGGCGTGAAGTGTTTCTACGTCGCCGTCGGCCAGAAGGAATCGACCGTCGCTTCGATCGTCGAAGTCCTCAAGGCCAATGGCGCCATGGACTACACGACCGTCGTTGTCGCCGGTGCATCCGATCCGGCCCCGCTGCAGTACATCGCCCCATATGCCGGCACGGCCATGGCCGAGTACTTCATGTGGAAGGGCGAAGCAACCCTGGTGGTTTACGACGATCTTTCGAAGCAGGCCGCCGCGTACCGTCAGCTTTCGCTCTTGCTCCGTCGTCCGCCAGGCCGCGAAGCTTACCCCGGCGACGTGTTCTATCTCCACAGCCGTCTCTTGGAGCGCGCCGTGAAGCTGAGCGCCGAACTCGGTGGCGGTTCGCTGACGGCTCTACCGATCATCGAAACCCAGGAAGGCGAAGTGTCGGCGTATATTCCGACCAACGTCATCAGCATCACCGACGGCCAGATCTATCTGGAACCCGAGCTATTCTTCTCCGGCGTTCGCCCGGCCATCAACGTCGGCGTGAGCGTGAGCCGCGTCGGTGGTAACGCCCAGACGAAGGCCATGAAGAAGATCGCCGGCTCACTCCGTCTGGACTTGGCCGCTTACCGCGAACTGGAAGCCTTCTCGCAGCTCGGCACCGAACTCGATGCCGACACGCAGAAGCGCCTGGACCGCGGTGCACGCCTGGTCGAACTGCTCAAGCAGCCGCAGTTCCGTCCGATGAAGGTGAGCGACGAAGTCGCCGTCATCTACGCCGGCACGAAGGGCTACCTGGACGAAGTCCCAGTGACCCGAATCGGCGAATTCCAAACCGGCTTCCTCGAATACGCCGCCGCCAGCCATACGGAGACGATGAATAACATCGAATCCCAGAAAGAGCTGACCGACGCCAATGAGGCCGGTTTGAAGAAGGCTCTGGAAGAGTACAAGAGCCGGGTCTGGAAGAAGTAACCCGTCTTCCGATTTAAAACCTCTGAGACAGACGCCGCCCGCGAGTGAATCGCGGGCGGCGTTTTTGTTAGTACACCCCGTCAACTTCAAACGCACCGTCACCGCCTTCGTACGTGGGAATTGCAAATAATTTCAAAAATAGATTATTACCACATTGGTAATTGACTTATTTTTCATGTCAATTATTCTCTAATTCTCACACTTCTTGGCGAGCTGGCGGCTTGCTTGGCGTTTCGGCGGTGGAAATTAAGAGCGGAGGGTAGCAATGCAAAGCAGTCCATTACGTGGGCGTCACCGGTGTCTCATGGCCGCATTGAGCGCGATGGGCGGTCTGGCAGCCGTCGGAGTACCGGCTGCTCATGCGGCGAATACGACGATCACTATTCCTGCGGGCTCAGCGGGCAATTTCAGCGCGCTGGCGGTCACTCTCACGGCCGGCGATATCCTGCAGGACAGCGCCTTATCGGCCCCGGCGGCTTTCACCCTGACAGTCGATCAGGATCTCGTGTTGGGTACCCTTAAGCTGAACAACTCGGGCAATCACACCGGCACTTTCAACGCGGACGGCACGCACTTCATCACGCTGAATAACACCGGCGGCACGATCTCAAACATTTTCGGCACGACGAATGCCTCCATCGGCCAAAATGCCAACGCGGGCAGCCTGACCGTCGCCGCGCCCATTATCCTTGCTAACGCGATGGCAGATATCGGCAGCACGCAGGTCGGCACGGTCACCATCGCCGGAGCCATCACGGCATCAACGGCCACGACACTGAACCTCCGGCAGAACGCGACTCAAACCTCGACCACCATCACCGATTCCATCTCAGGCAGCATTGGTGCGACCGGCAGCGCCATCGCGATCAACAACCTGTCCAGCGGCGGTGGCGGCAACACCAAGGATATTTTCGCCATCTCTGGCGCGATCGGCGGTGCGATTGGCACGGGGGCGGCGGTCACGATCACCAACGCGGCGACCGGCACTTCGCCATTCAATGTCTCGGGGATCCTGGGCGCGACGGTGTCGAGCATCACTCAGAATAGCAGCTTGTCGACGATGACAATCTCGGGTGCGAACTCAAACTTCGCTGGCGCTACCAGCGTTCAGGCCGGCACGCTCAGCCTCGGTAGCTCAACGGCACTGGGCAGCTCCGCGTTAACGCTGAACAATACGAGCGGCGCGACGCTTAATCTCATCAGCTCGACAACGATTGGCTCGCTGGCCGGCGGCGGCACTTCGGGAGGCAATGTCACGCTCGGGGCCCTGACGCTCAGCACGGGCAATAACAACGCCAACGCCGCCTATGCCGGTGCAATCTCCGGCACAGGTGGCGTCACCAAGATCGGCACCGCCACCCAGACGCTGACCGGCACAAACACCTATACGGGCACCACGGCCGTCAACAGCGGCACGCTTAAGCTTGATTTCACGGTCGCGGGCGTTCCAGCTGCGAACATCGTCGGAAACACGACAAGTGGCGCGTTGGCCTTGGGTGGCGGCGCGCTTCAGATCGTTGGGGCGGACGCGGTCAACAGCCAAGTATTTTCGGGAACAACTCTGAATGCTGGCGGCAATTCCATTCTGGTCACCTCAGGCGCGGCAGGGTCTGCCACGCTGGCTTTGGGGACCATTAGCCGAAACGCCGGCTCGACCGTTGTTTTCGCGCTGCCTGCCGCCGGAAGCGTTTCCACGTCGGCCGGTACGGCCAGTACGTTACTAACCAGCACGGGCGGCGCGACCTACGCTCTGATCGCCGACGTCAGCGGCAATATCGTCGACTTCGCCGCCAGAGATTCTGGCGGCATAAACATTGGCGCTGGCGCTAGCGTAGCGTCTGCGGCCTATTCATCGCCGACGACGTCGGGTAGCCAAGACTTCTCTGGAGCTTGGGCCACCCCGGTCATGGATTTCATCAACAACGGAAATACCGGGATTCGCGTGAGTGCGACCGCCGGCGTCTCGGTGACCGGTGTCCGTTTCAACGCGTCGCGCAGTGGGGATTGGACGATCAATACGTCCACTTTGGGCCGCATTCTCAATACGGGCGGAATTTTAGTTACGACCAATGTCGGTGCATTCAACGTCAATGTTTCGGGGCCCGGCCTGATTCGCCAAGCGACCAGTGGCGGCGACATGATCTTAGCGCAGGACAATACTGCCGGTTATCTGAATATCAGCAGTGCTGTCACCACTGGCAGCGGAACTAGCGCGACCGGTCTGGTAAAGACCGGCAGGGGCACTCTGGTTCTTGGAGGCGTTAACACCTACACCGGCCAGACCTACCTCAATGGCGGCTCAACGCTCATCACCGCTTCCAGCGGCGTCGGCGGCGGGGCGACGCCGACGTCGCTTGCCAATCTCAATTTGAATGGCGGCACGCTTGTCGGGAATGCCGCCGCCGTCAGCACCGATTTTTCGAGCAGTATTCTCCGTCTTGTGTTCCTGAACACGGCGGGCGGCGGCTTGGCTTCGACGAGCGGAAATACGTTGACCGTCGGCGGCCTCGTGACGGGTTCCGGCCCACTGGCCGTCGGCACGGGCGCCATTGCCGGTAGCGGGTCGGCGGGCAATGCGGCGCTGACCGGCAGCGGCACCGTTGCCCTGTCCAATATCAACAGTACGTTTGACGGTACCGTTAATGTCAACAACGGTGTTCTCTCGCTGACGGCCGGCAATGCCGGCGGTACGGGTGCGACGAGTGTCCTGGGCAACACCAACGTCGCCCGGAGCATCAACATCAACAGCGGCGGTACCCTGCGGTTCGATAACGGCGACATTCTCACCGGAAATGGAACCACCCCGACTGCCACGCTTGTCATCAATGCCGGCGGCACCGTCACCAACAACGGCGCGTCCTTCAACACACTCGGCGCGGTGAATCTGAACGGCGGCACGCTCACCGGTACGGGTGGCAC
>JAQGHK010000156.1 GCA_028288875.1 Phycisphaerales bacterium
CGGTACGATTTCCGCAATATTCCGACACGGGAAATCGCCGGCCACCTCAAGAGTATCTGCGAGCAGGAAAAGATCGCGGCCGACGACGCGGCGATTCTGCTGGTCGCCAAATCCGGTGCCGGGTCGATGCGCGACGCCCTGTCGCTGCTGGACCGCCTGCTCTCGGCCGTCGGGCAGAACCTGACGGTCGAATCGATCGAGCAACTGCTCGGCCTGCCTCGGTCCGGACAGATTTTTGACCTCGCCGCCGCCATCGCCGCAGGAGACGTGAAAACGACGCTGGAGCGGACCGACGTCCTGATCACCAGCGGCCTGAGCCCGGAAACGCTGGCCGGGGCGCTGATCGATCATCTGCGAAATCTGCTGATTCTGCGGACCTGCGGCCGCGATTCGGATTTGGTCGAAGTGCCGGGCCTGAGTCTGGATGACCTGTTCGCGCAGGCCAAGCCATTTGATCCCGTGGTGCTGAGCCAGGACATCGTGGTACTCGAGGAACTGCGTCGCCAGCTTCGGACGAGCGCGGCAGGCCGAGCACTCGTCGATGCCACGATGGTGCGGCTCGCGCTGGCGGATCAGTTCAGCACGGTCGAAACGCTGCTGCATGCGGTGGATGACGGCGCGCCGATCGGCACCGTGGGCGGCGCTGTAAAAAAAAAGTCTGAACTGAACGCGGCGGCGCCCTCGCGCGAGGCAATGACGCAAGCGACGCCCGAACCTTTGCTTGCGGCATCGCCTCGCGCTGAGTCATCGCCGGCACCCGCCCCGAGCGAACCATCATCAGAAGCATCCCTATCCGCTTCTGACGAAGACGACGTCGCCCTGCCTGCCGTCGGTCGCGTCTGGGATGGCGCCGGACCGACGAGCGTGTTCGCCGCTTTCAAAAAATCCAACGCCGCCCGCCCCGCCGCAGCGCCAGCGCCTCAGGCCGCGCGGCAAGCCAGCAACGTCGAACCCGTTAGCGATACCGGCAACAATCTCGGCCAACTGATGGCCCGCCTTCGTGCCGCCGCCAGCGAGCAGCAGCCCACCATCGCCGGGTTTTTAGAAGGCGGCCGCATCAAAGACATGGAGGGCGGCACCGTCACCCTCGAATACCCGCGCCACCTCGAAATGTCAGCCAAGATGCTCGACCGCAACGGCAAGCGCGAAAACCTGCAGAACGTCCTCGCCGGCCTGCTGGGCCACACCGTTGGCGTGCGATTCACCGTCAACGACAACGAGCCGGCCCCGCCGCTCAACGCCAAATCCGCCGAAGCCCAGCAAGCCAACTGGCGGCCGCCGACCGCGCCAACCAGCGCGCCCGAAGCCTTGCAACCGGCTGCCGCCAGCGCGGCCACAGGCATTCAGCTCACGGAAGAACTGCGCGTGGAACTGCTGCAGCAAAATCCGCTGATCAAAACGCTCGCGGAGAAGTTCAATGCGCGCGTGGTGAAGGTCGAAGAATCGACCGTCGAATAATCAGTTCTGATCGAAGCTGGTCCAGATCTGATCGATCAGGCCGTTGATATGCGTGAGCAGCGCGGGCGGCGTGGTCGCGTTGGGGAAGATCGGCTCGGAGCACTGAGCCAAGGGGTCATTGAAGCTCGATCGCGCGACCCAGTGAGCGCCGCCGTTGCCGTATAAAACGTTCACGCCCTTGCGATGCCGGGTATCCAGACGCGTCGCGCTGTTGGCCAAGTCGGCGAAGATCGCCATGTTCCGCATCGACGTCAGGCGAGGCATATCGCTGACCTGCGTGATCGCGTCCGGCAGCAGTTGGCCCGGCCGGCAGCCGTAGCCGCAGTAGGTGGACAGCGCCGATGTATTCTCCGGCCCCGGCGGCCAGACATTGTCCGTGGTGCCCATCTGAAATTTGCTGTTCTGCTCGGCCGGGCAGAAGAAGATCTTCGGCGAGGCCATCAGATTGGCCGGGTAGAGCAGCCCAAACAGCACGAACTTCTTGGCCGTGCCGCTGTAAACCATCGAATTAAACTGCTTGGTGCTGCGATAGCCGATCGGCACGCGGTCGTGATTGTTGTTGGCGTACAGAATGACGAACTGGTGCACCTGGCGCAGGTTGGAGAGGCACTGCACCTGCTTGGCCGCTTCGCGCGCCTTGCCCAGGGCCGGCAGCAATAATCCGATCAATACTGCAATAATGCCGATCACGACCAGAAGCTCAACAAGCGTAAATGCGCGTCGGATGCGGCCGGTTTCGGCATATTTAGCAGGACTGCAGATGATCATCGCGCGGGCCGTCGGTTTGAGTTCGTTATGTAGCAACCAATATAGCGAATTGAAGTCGCTCATTATAGTCCTACACTACTGCTATGATCTCAGTTCGTTTGATTGCTGCCGGCGTGATTTCGATGGCTTGTCTGGCCGAGGCCGCCGTGCCCGGCGTGCCCAACTTTACCGTTCGCCCCGGCTACAAAGTGACGGTCGCCGCCAAAGACTTCGGCCAGGCGCGGTTTATGGAGTTTGGCGACGACGGCACGCTCTACGTCAGCCAGCCGCAGCAGGCCAGCGTCACCGCCCTTCAAGACAAAGACGGCGACGGCGTTTACGAAACCAAAACCAAGTTCCTCACCGGCTTTAAAGACTGCCACGGCATGGTCTTCGACAACGGCTGG
>JAQGHK010000165.1 GCA_028288875.1 Phycisphaerales bacterium
AACATGGCGTCGAGCCGATCGACACGATTGCTTCGTCACGAGAGCGGCGACCACCACGACCGCCCACCCGGGATGCTCTGGACTTGAAACGAGAACCATGGTTCGAGCGACGCAGGGCAATGGCGAGCTGTTGATACGCGAGGGTTGGCCTTCTGACGCATTCGTGGCATGGCCGGTCACGTGCCTCGCGAATACCGGTAACGAAACGGACCCGAGACGATCGCGCGAGCCGTTAGATCGACCAAGGGATTATCGGCGGGGGGCAGCAGCCTGATGCCGACGCCGTATCGCGGCGAGTAGTCGCTTGCACCAGGCGCCGGTCACTCCTATTTGAACGTACTTCCGACGTACACATTAGCAACGGTCCGTCCCGCTGCTAGCGCGACATAGCGCGCCGGCGTGCTCTCGAGATAGCCAGCCGGGAACACCCGGCGAACGTGGTATTGTCCGGCCGCGAGGTTCTTGAACGCGAACCGGCCTTGGGCGTCGCTGACCGTGCTAGGCTCGTTCGTGTCTTTGACGCCGTCGTCATCCAGATCGAGCCAGAGGATCTTGCCGGCGGCGAGAGTGTCACCTTTGCCGTAATTGCCGTTTCTGTTGTTGTCGTTAAAGGTGAAGCCACTGAGACCGGCCGTTTTCGTCGATGCCGGGGGCGGAGTGACGACCGGCACGGTTGCGCCGCCGGTGGGCGTCGCCGCGATGGGCACCGCGCTGACACTCTGGCCGAAGTTGTTCTGCAAGATCAGGAAGTCGTTGAAGTCGGTCGTGCCGTCGTAGTTGAAATCGCCTTGGGAGAAGACGCGCCCCGTCTGGCCGAAATTGTTCTGCAGGACAAGGAAGTCATTGAAGTTGACCACACGGTCCCGGTTGGCGTCGCCGCTCAGGGCGAATAAGGTGATCGCCGTCGTCGCGGCCAGTCCGTTGCCGGCCGTATCCTTGATGCCGGCGGCGTCGAAAGTCGCCGTGTAATTCCCGTCCGGAAGAACGCCGTTGGTGAAACCAGGGAACGTGAATGTCGCGACGTGCGTGGCGGCGTTGTAGGTCGCGGCGATGTTCGTCGCGGGAATCGTCTCGGTTACGCCGCCATGCAACCGCGAGAGGACGAAGGAGCCGGCCTTAGGGGCGACGATGTTTTCACTGAACAGCACGCTAAGCGCCTGCCGTGCGGCGTCGTACAGGAAATTCGAATGCGCAACGTCGATGGTCGGCGCGACGGCGTCCACCGTCGGCCCGGTTTCAAACCCCGACCAACCGAGCGTAGCCCGGTTGCTGCTCGTGACCGATCCACTGCCGCCTGCAACGGGGGTCACGACCGGGCTGCTGACCCCGGCCAGCGCCAGATTGATCGTATCACCCGGCGCGGCCGTCGGACTGCCGCCGCGGATGCTCAGGACCGCCGTGGCATTCGGCTGGGCATAGACCGTGTCCTGGCCACTGCCGAAGGTGAGCGTCATGTTCGCGACGCCTTGGAAGAACAGCGCACTGCCGGCAGGGAAAAAGTTGTCGCCGGCGTAGGCGCCGAACGAGTTCTGATCGAGATGCGCGGTGGCCGCGACCGTACTGGAATTGGTCAACTCATTGATGTTGTTCGAGCCTGCGTCGCCGAAGAAGTTCACGGGGCCGAGGACGCCGGTGAGATTGTCCGGCAGGTTCAGCGCGTCGGCTCCATTGCCGCCGTGAAACGTCAGCGTCTGGCCGGCCGGAACGCCGAACAGGTTCATTACGTCGGTGCCCGTGCCCGCGTTGACGTTCAGGGATTCGATGTTGGCCTGGCTCAACACCACGATGTAATACGTCGAGCCGGCCACGCGCTCGGACTGGATGGTCGTCGCCTGCGCGGTATAGGTCCACTGGTTGATTTCGCTGGCGTTGTTGACGTTGAACGTGTCGCTGCCCCCTTGGCCGTCGAAGCCGAAGGCGGCAATGTTTGTGATATTGACCGGCAGATTGTTCGCGCCGAAGTTCAGCGTGTCGTTGCCGCCGCCCCCATAAATGCCTAGCCCCGTGCCGGCCTTGTATTGGTTGATGTCAAAGGTATCGTCCCCATTGCCGCCTTTGATAGTGGCACTTTCAAAATCGCTGGTGTATCCCATTCCTGCGGCACCCATGCCGAAGACGTCCTGCGTGCCGGCGCCGAAGGGATTGCTGAACTGGTAATCGATCCCGCCGCTCGATCCGGTGTCGTCGAAGGTCATCGAATCGGTCCCCGCGCCGCCGACGATGCCGATCACACCGTTGATCGTCAGGTTCCCGAGGTTGTCGTGCGGGTACATCGTGGCCGTGTCGTTGCCGCCGTTGAGGTTGACGGTGATCTGGTTGCCCGCCGCGATGTCGGATGAGGTGCCCAACACGGCCAGCGCGTTGTTCCCGCCGCTGGCCGTCAGACCGATCGCGCCCATTGCGGAATACGTGAAGTCGTACCCGGTCTGGAACGCCGTCGGCTCGACCGCGTACAGCCGGTTGGCGTAGAGCTGGTAACCGGTGTTGCCGCGCGACGTGTCATCGACCGAGAAGGAATTGAAACCGGCCCCGCCGACGAGCGCCATGGTGTATTTCAGCAGACCGAACGACGTGTCGTACCAGTTGTTTGATCCGTTGTTCCATGCGTACGTGTCATTGCCCGCGCCGCCGGTGAGCACGCTGTCGCCGAAGAACTGTGCCTGTGCCCCCGAGCCGGCGGTGAAAGTGTCGCTGCCGCCGCCGGCGTCGACGTTGATGCCGTACTGCATCGACCCGGAGAAATTGAACGCGTCAGCCGCATCGCCGGCATTGACGCCGACGCTCTCGGTGGCGGAGACATTGATCGTAAGCCCGGTGCGGCTCAAGCCGTTGGCATTAAACGTGTAAGTCTGCGCCGACGCGGCCGGATCAAAGACGTTCACGCTATCGGCTCCGCCTTGTCCATTAAGGGTGAACAGGCCCGGCGCATTGCTTTCGAACACGACGCTGTCGTTGCCACTACCCATTGACAGGTTGGCGAAGTAGCTCGTCGGTCCGCTGTGGACGAAGAACAGGTTGCCGCCAGTACCGCCGAGGAGGTTAAGTGCGTTCACATCGCCGGTGGCCCAGTTGATTGCCGCCGGCGCCAGGCCGAGGAGGCTGCCGTTATACATCGTGACGAACGTGCGCGCGACGGCGTCGGCCGAGTCGTTGATGTTGAGCGTGGAGAAGCTCGGGCTATTATTTACCGTGAGATCGCCGTTGATGGCCTGCACACTACCGCCGGCACCGACATTTACGCCGTCGGCGCCGCCGCTGCTGTTGATCGCCACTGTGGTGTTGGCGCTCGTACTCGTCACATTGACCGTGTCGGCCGCGGTGCCGGACGTAAAGGTGAGGGCTTCGAGATCTGTTGAGTAATTCAGCCCGCCGAAGCCAGAGCGCAAAACTTGAAATGCGCTGATGGTGTCGGTCGTTACCGATGTATTATTGCCGTCGTTGTTGGTCAACGTGTCAAAACCGCCTCCACCGTAGACGAAGGTGTGGCCAGTGATGTTGTTGAGGTTCTTCAGCGCGGAACTGAAGTTGATCGTGTCATTGTCGGCGTCGCCGTAAAGGTCGGTGGATAAGCCGCCGTTGCTTTCAAGGTTGATCGTGTCATTGCCGTCATTGCCGTGAAGGACGATCGAGGAGACCGAAGCGATCGTAAATGTTTCGACCGCGCCGTTATCCGTCACCTGAAGGCTCGAGCCGGACTGCGACACGGTGATACTGCTGGCCTGGCCGAAATAGTCGTTGATGTGCAACACGCCGGCATAAGCGGCGGCGAAGTTGAGGGTGTAGCCCAGCACGTTGAGGCGGCGAAGCTCCACGCCGAGGTCGGCCGTGACGCCGGGCGTCAGATAAGCGTCCTGAACCTGGAGCGGTACGCTGGGACTGCTCCAGTCGCTGTAGTCGCCGTTGACGGCCAGACTCGGTGCGTACTGATTAAATTTCGCCAGATCAGTTATGCCGCCATTGATTGAGAAATAGGCTTGCGTCGCGCTGGCGGTGTTGAACGAGCGATTACCGTTCTGGTCGAATCGAAACAGATCGTCGAGATACACCGGCCCCGTCGGCGTCGCCGTGCCGTTGATAAGGCCGTTTAATGCAGAGCCGAAGCCCAGCGCTTCGTCGATTTCATGAGCAGCGACCGCCATCAGGTCATATTTGGTCGGATCAGTCGACGCCCGGCTGAGGTTACAGATGCCCGTGTTCAGCGTAATGACGCTGTCGGGCGTTCCGGTGACGGCCAAGCCGAGCGCGTGGGCGTTGGCGGTGGTGAGCCGGACGTTCGGGCTGTTGGTGACGGGGTCGTTGGTCTGCGAGGGCAGAGACGCGACCGCCGCCAGCGCGTCCGGCGTCGTCGCGCGGGCGGCCAGCGCGGCGCGAACGCTCGTGTAGGAAAAAGGCGCACCCAACGTCGTGCTGGCTCCGAGTCCGGTGGTGCTCTCTTGAAACGTGATTGCTACGGTAATGGGCGTCGCGATCCAAGCCTGGAACACGTTAATGGCCGCGTTGATCGTCGCCTTGATCGTGGCGGCGTTGGGATCGCTGTTGATGTTCGCCGCGAACGTCGGCACGATCGACAGACCGGCCAGGAGCGTTCGACGTTCCAACGCTTCGATTCCAACGGTTCTTGCGTCGCCTCGGCCGGCGAAAAGGTTCGCACGAGGTCCGCCGGACGGGGCATGGTTCGATCGAAACATGGCGGTCTCCATTGTCCGATGCGACGCGATGAGATCTGCGCGCAGGCTGTTGAAATGATCTCGACAAAACGCAGCAATCGAGATGACCAATCGCGCTGAGAACAAGCGATCAAGGGCGCCACCCTTGAAACGCTGGCCAATCAAGAGGATAGCATGCGGGGATTTTTACGACATAAGAATCTAGCAGTTCCGGAAGAAACCCATCGCCTCTGAATGAAGCCGAGCCCGCATCGGCTTATTGCTGCGAATGAAAGTCAATAATCTCCTGCCCCGGCCAAGCATCGTTTGCGAATCGTCGAGCATTGCCGAAATGGACTGATCGGACTTGCGTTGCTTAAGCTGTGCCTACACCTAGGCAATTGGTTCTGCCGCGGCTGGCGGAAAATGGGCTCGATCAAGTTCAACCGATTCATTGCCATCCCAAAACACCAGACGCACGGGAATGTTCAAATCGGCCAGTCGTTGGAATTGGTCCATCGCTGGCTTCTTAATCTCATACTGTCCGCCGTCTTCGCTGGGGCGATCGTTGTGCAAATGTGTCGTAACCACGTAGTGAGTCATCAGTCGCTCGCTTCCTTGAGAAACCCCCGGTCCCCCACTACCCGATGACGTCGCAGTATCCGCGTTCAATCTCGAAGTTGAACCCGCTTTGACAGGGCAAAACGCCTTAAGTGCAAAATGAATTCGGCATCACCAATTCTGTCATCTTAACTTTAAGCCCGGGTCCTAACGTGGCACCGTGAACGCTTGGCAGCAGAAGATCAGACGACGCCGCTGGCTCCGCCGAGTGACCGCAGTTGCGAGCTCGGGCGTTGCACTGCTTTGCGTAGCTGGCGCCGCGGCTCCCCGACACCCGGAGTCGAATAGCGCCCGGCCAGCGCCCTCCGAACCCGAACCGTTCGCTATCGCCGCTTCACGCGATTCCGTCCACGAACTGCTTGGCGGTCTCCTTACTGTCGGTCTGTGTTGGCGGTATGTTCGGCACCGCAGACTTATTTAGCAGCCTTATGAAGCGGAGCAGCCAAACGTCGTTCGTCATCGTTCCGCGGGCAGAACGCGCAGTCCGCCCTATCACGCCATTACAGGCCAAGCAGCTGCGCCGCGGGATATCACTGGGCTACGTCCCTGATGCAATCACTAAAGCGGACCAATTGGTTCATCGTCAGCTGGCAGAGGCCCGGCTGATTCAGAGGGATAATGCGGTCTACAGCTTGACCGATGCGGGCCGAAAAGCACTTTCCGCATACGACTCGGTAGACACCAAATAATTCAGCTATCTGTGGCGGACTCCAGGACAGTTCACTCCCGGCCAGTGGCAATCAATGCGGCATCTCAACGATGCCAGCCCTCGTCCTCACATTTCCCGAGGCGACCGGTGCCCCCCACCGGGCAGCGACGCCCGGAGCCGGTACCGCCCCAGGGATGGTTATCGCCGCTTCCAAGGAACGAAGGCGCATTTACGGTTGGGCAGTCCCAATGAAGCGATCGCCGGCGTCAAGATCGAGGCTTGGTAGCCGTCAGATAGGCAAATACATCCTTGGCTTGACTACGCCCCTGCTCAAACATCGGGCGCTTCACATTTTCAAAATATTCTCTCTCCTTGGCTGTGAACTGTTTCTCAAGGACCTCTCTCGCCGTCGGTGCCCAGGGGTGCGGCGACGTTGAGAGGAAGACATCCCAGCTTGTGATCAGGCCAGGACGAACATCAATGTGCAACTCCAGATGGGCCGCCCGAAATCCAACAGCAATGGCCATATTCAGCAGATCGCGCTCGCTGTAGCTCGTAATCGGGCTGGCAGCCGCCGCCTCAACCGTAGATGGATAGCGGCTCGCGTTGAGGCGCAAATCCAGTTCCATAATTCTCGCCTGCGGATGATCGGGCTGCTCGCCCAGCAACTGCCTCATTGCGATCGTGTCGAACGCGTCGTCTTGTAGGATTGGTTCGCACAGCGATATCCGCCCACCCGGTTTCGTAACCCGAAACATCTCGGCAAACGCGGTGAGTTTGTCGGCGACGAACGCGAGCGCAGCGCGGCTGGTGACGACATCAGCCGAGTCGCTTTCGATACATCCCATCCGATCAGCGGAGCATTCAGCAAATCGACATTGCCGCATGACGCCTCGGGCATCTGCCACCTTTTGAACATAAGACAGCATCGGCTTCGAGATGTCGGAGAAGATGACCTCCAAGCCGGAGCCGATCCGCTCAATGGCACCAAACGGGATGAGCCCGTCCCCCGACCCAATATCGAGCAGCGTTTGCCCCGGCCCGAGGATTGCGTTGTCTAGCACGCGGTCACGCATTTGCGCGAGATACGCACTTAGGACCATCGCATAGTCAGCGTCTCCACCCGATCGATTGTGCAGCCAACTGGACCAGACATCGCTGGAACTGATTGTTTGCTTTTGCTTACCGTGCTCGGCCATAGGTCTTCAATACAAGGAGTCCCTGATGTAGACGCTTTGATGCGGCTGCCGCTTGACCAGCGATGGCTAGCATCACCACGATGTCGCCCGGAATCCGGCTGTCGAGTGCGGTGACTCCTGCACTCAGTAACTAAGGCCAAAGATACGATCACATCATGACAGGATCATGACCGCGGGCGGCGTTAGTGGAGACCGTAATAGCTCAAGCCTGATCCGCACTGTTCCGGCCTCACTTTGTCGCCTGCATTTTCTGCTCCGCGATGCCGTGGTCGTACACAGTCCCTCGGCTGTTATATTTCCTTCACCGCCGATCGCCTTGATTTTGGCTCTAACGATATCCCAGCGTTGAGCAAAATAGGCGTCGCAGCGATATTTGGAACGTCGCAACGGACCTAGGATGCTCGCGCAAACACAATTCACAGGATGCCGCGACTTAGGGCCATAGGCGGCGCCGCCGCCTGAATGCCGGCTGGCGGCATCAGCATGAATGTTGCGCTCATCGTTCGAATCAAAAGCCGATTGGTCACGCGAAGTCGTTCCGGCACCGATGGCGGCGCCACCTGCTCTGCCTGGAAAAGCAACTAATGATTATCAGCGCGTCTGATAGTTTATGATGGACAGAACAATCCGTATTTCACGCGCGTTGGAATCGCTTCCTGTCGAAAGTCTGAACATGGGGTGTTCATCGCGTCCGTTACAGTGAAAGGCTCGATATGTCTGTCAATTCAGTCTCCATTCCGCCTGCGAAGCTACCGCAAGTTCAAGCAAAGGTTGCCGCGGTCGATCCCAAACAGATCGCACAGCAGGAAGCGACCGAAACCGCTGCTCAAACAGCGCAGGAAGCCCGATCGGGTGATCGCGTGGCGGCCCGCAAACTCCAGCGGCAACAGCTGCAGAAGCAACCACCGCCGCCGCCGGCCGAAAGCAAAGAGCCCGGCAAGGGTGACCTGCTCAATACACACGCCTGATCCTTCACGCCCTTTGCAAGCCCGCCCGAACCCACGATTCCGGCGGGCTTGTGTCTGCGCTGCTATGGGAACTGCACGGGGAAATTCGGACCCGATCAGTGCCGCGAATGGGCGCGCGGAATCGAGGCGAGGTAGGCCCCGCCCGCAAGCGGCAGGAGCGGTCCGGTTCAGCATGGCGTGGTCCAGCCATCGGTCCTGTTTCGTGAACCTTATGGACGGTGTCGCCCGGCCACCGTGCTGCTCGATGTCAAAAACTGAGTTCGACGCCCAAGCGAAGATACATCTGGTCTTGCAGATCGGCTGAATGGTGTAACGATCGATCGTCAAAGCCGGTGCTGAAGCTCCGTCCGGTTGCGTAGCCGACGGCGGCGTTCAACTTGAAATCGTCCTGAAGCGTCCAGTCCACGCCGAGCTCAAAACGTTCGCTACTG
>JAQGHK010000182.1 GCA_028288875.1 Phycisphaerales bacterium
TGAACCTGATTCTTTTCGAAGCGATGCAGGCGCGTGCGAGTGACGTGCATATCCAGCCGTACGAAGAGCATCTCGTGGCGCGCCTGCGCATCGATGGCGTCTTGTACGACCAGTTTAACTTGCCGAAGAATCTGCAGGACGAATTTGTCGGTCGGCTGAAGGTAATGGGCGGTATGGATATCGCTGAGAAGCGATTGGCGCAGGATGGCCGCGACACCGTCCAGGTCGGCGATCGATCCATTGATCTGCGAATCGCCAGCTTGCCCACCAGTTTCGGTGAGCGGATCGTGATCCGCCTGCTCGACAAGAGCCAACGGCTTTACTCATTGGAAGAATTGGGCATCGAAGCCGATTCGATGCCAGCTTTGCGTGAACTCATCCAGGTGGAGCATGGGCTGATGCTGGTGACCGGGCCAACAGGCTCTGGCAAAAGCACCACGCTTTACGCCGCGCTGCAGCAGCTCAACAGCAAAGAAAAAAACATTCTGACGCTGGAAGACCCAATTGAGTTCCGCCTTGAAGGTATCAGCCAGACCCAGGTGAGCGAGAAAAAGGGAATGACCTTCGCCAGCGGACTCCGCTCGGTATTACGGCAGGACCCCGACGTGATCATGGTTGGCGAGATTCGCGATAAAGAAACTGCCATGATGGCGATTCAATCCGCGTTGACCGGTCACCTGGTCTTCAGCACGCTGCACACGAATGACGCGGCAAGTGCGATTACGCGGTTGCTCGATCTCGGAATCGAACCATATCTGCTCGGCAGCTCGCTGATTGGTGTCCTCGCGCAGCGCCTGGTGCGAAAGATCTGTTTCAAGTGCAGCCAGCCGCTGAAGGATGCCCAAGTACGGTTGTCGCAACTCGGGCTACAGCCCGGCACTTTGCAACACGGGGCTGGGTGCAGTGCGTGTCGCAATACCGGGTACGCCGGACGCGTCGGCGTCTTCGAGCTCCTTCGGATCAATCAAGCGATTCGCAGAAAGATACACGAACGGGCCACCGCGGCTGACATCAAGGCCGTCGCGGTTAAGCAAGGTATGCACACGCTCAGAGATGACGGTATCGCCAAAGCGTTCGCGGGTGTAACGACGATCGACGAGGTTCAACGCGTCACATTGCGTGCCGAGGTGTAAAATGGCGGTTTTTTCGTACGTCGCGATCGAAAGTTCCTCAGCCCGGCAGCGGGGCGTGATTGTAGCCGAGACGCCCCGGGCCGCGCGAGATCTGCTACGCCAGCGTGGCATGACGATCCAGTCCCTCATGCCGCACATGGCCAGAGGTAACGTCTTCGGTCGGCGTGGCCGCCACGCGCATAAGACCGTTGCATTCGTGCGCGAGCTTTCGACGTTGTTGGGTGTCGGCGTGCCGCTCATGGAAGCGGTGGACAGCATCGCCCGCCAGCACAAGGGCCCGTACCACACGGCACTGCTCAAACTCCGCGATCGTATCGGCGCGGGCGGGAGCCTGACCGATGCGATGAGGGACCAGCCAGCGCTTTTTGACAACATCTGTATCAATCTTGTTGAAGTCGGCGAATCGGCCGGCACGTTGGACGCCGTGCTCGATCGGCTGGCCGAATTCAAGGAACGCGCCGCTGGCTTGAAAGATCGCGTCATCACCGCGCTGCTTTACCCCATAATCGTTCTTCTCATGGCGGTCGGGGTCAGCTTGTTCCTCATGACTTTCGTCGTGCCGAGCCTGTTGAGTGGGTTGCTTGATTCCGGGCAGCCGATTCCGAAAATCACGCAGATCGTCAAGTTTGCCAGCGATTTGTTGATCCAGCGTTGGTGGGTGCTGTTGGCGGCCTTCGTCGTTGCGGCGATCGCATTCGCGGCCCTGCTTCGCAATGAACGCGGTCGATTGGCGTGGCACCGCTTGCTGCTCGGGATACCCATCGTCGGCGACATGTTCCGCAAGCAGGCGATTCTTCGGATCGTAGTGGTGATGAGCACGCTGCTGAAGAGCGGCGTCATCTTTGGCCGCTCGATCCAGATCGCCCAGAGATCGATGAACAACCTCGTGATGCGCGACGCGTTGCGGAAATGCGAGGCCGCCGTCAATGGCGGGCAGGACATTGCCAAGGCGCTGGAGACGACCGGCGCTTTTCCCGCTGTCGTCATCCAAGTTTTTGCAGTCGGCCAAGCGTCGGGCCGGCTGGAAGAAATGCTCGAGCGCCTCGCGGCCTCGTACGACCAGCAACTGACTATTTCGGCCCAGCGTCTTACCGCCGTGCTCGAGCCGGTCTTGATTCTGTTTCTGGTACTCGTCGTCGGAAGCATCGCTTTTGCCACCGTTCTACCCATGTTGGAGGCCGCCAATGTCTTTTAGAAGTCGTGCATTTTCGTTGATCGAATTTACCGTCGTGCTCGCGCTCATCGGCCTTTTAGCCGGGATCGCAACCGTTGGCGTTCGACCGATGCTGGTAAGGGGGAAACAGGAAGCGGCTCGAACGGAAATTGCCCAAATCCGCCAGGCGGTGGAGCAATTTTATTCCGTTTATGGGCGCTATCCGACGACCGAAGAAGGCCTCCTCGTCCTGCGTAAGCCGACCGAAAAGATCAGTGATCCGCTTCTGACTCAGGATCCGATCGACCCATGGGGCCGGTTGTATATCTATGGGGAGCCGGGACGAACCGAGCCCTACGAAGTAATTTGCCTCGGCGCCGACGGACACGAGGGCGGAACCGGAGCGGACATGGACATCGTTAGCTGGAATCTCAAAGAAAATCGCGGGAAATCGAAGTGATACTTAGCCGGTGCATCATTCCCAATCGCCCGATCGTGATGTCACGATGGAAAAATAGCGCCTTCACGCTCATCGAGGCCATGGCATGCATCTTGATCATGGCAGCAGCAATAACCATCGCGGTCGTAAGCCTCCGGCCGATTCGAGCGGACATTGCACTCTCAGCTGCGATAACTGAATTGCAACAACAGGACCAGGTGATGCGCAACCACACGCGTCGTGACGGGATGTCCGGGGAGATGATCTTCGATACCTCAAACGGACAGGTAACGCGCTCGGAACCTGACAGTCTGGCCGATCGGTATTCGCTAGGAACGTTTGGTGATGCCGCCAAAGTTACCGCCGTGCGGGCGACGACGGTCGCAGGCGAAAACGAAACCTTCCGCATTCCCTGCATTAGCGGCCGCACTCCTAGTTACGCGCTGCGTGTGGCCACGGACCAGAAACAGCAGTGGCTGGTCGTTTCAGGGCTGACCGGTGTCTTTGAAAAAGTTGATGATGAACAGAAGGTTGCGAACATTTTCGCGGGGCTTGCGAGCCATGACGCTCGTTGAGGTGGTCGCCGGCTTGGCGCTGCTCGGCACGCTCCTGGTGTTGCTGTTGCTCACGATAGCATCGCTGACCAGGCAACGCATGAATGCTGAAACGCGCCTTGCCGCCGTAGCGGCATGCGATCATGTGCTAAGTGAGTTTCATGCGGCCGGTCGTTCGCTGCCGCGCAGTGGAGGTGGCATCGCGGGTAAAGGCTTGAGATGGCAATCGCTGGTGCTGCGTCGTCAACAATTTCAGGGTATGAGCGTTGATGTCATTCGTCTGTGGGTAACTCGAGAACTGGACGATAAGTCATTAGCACAAGTCGAAATCCTTCAGGCGCCACCAGGAGCGATGAAGTGATCACCAACCGAGGAAAATTACGGGCTTTTACGCTGGTCGAGCTTGTCGCAGCGACAGCACTTTCGGCGTTGCTGATGACGACCCTGCTGGCGGTCGTCGCAAGTCTCGGCCGCGAACGAAATGCAATCGCGCACCGGGCCACGGAGCAAACGCCGCCAGCGTTGTTAGAATTGCTGCGCTGGGATTGTGTGAATGCGCGGACCGTTCGACTGCGAGAGCGATCCGTTATGTTTACGGGCTTTGGTTCTCTCGATCCGCGGTCACTGACGCCAACCGTAAACCGTCCCGTCGAGGTCATCTATGAAGTGCAGCAGATGGGTGGCCGCTCCTGGCTGTGTCGCCGACAGCAGGAGCCCGGAAATCCCGGCAGGGCATCGACAGAGTTGGTCTGCGCGGGCGTCCAAGATATCGCGGTCGTCCCGTTCACCGGGAATGGCAGCTTTGTCCAAGACGTCCTCAATGCACACAAAGCGGCCGTGCCGATGACGGCGACGGTCCGGCTAAAAATTGCGTTCGATTCAAAAACGAAACGTCCCGTTGACGAAGTAATGGTGTTGCGATGACCTGTAGTCGACGGCGTCATGGCTACGTGCTGGTAATGACCCTATTGCTGTTGGCGATTGCCGCGGTAACGCTGGCGGGTGTGGTCGCGGAGAGCCAGCGGCGGGCGATGGAGGCTCAATTCGTCGCCGCCGACCTGCAGCGGCATTGGATCGGGATCAGTTGCGAGAAGACGCTCCTAAAGCACGCCGCTGAGCTCTTTGCAGCCGCTCGTCAGACATCTCACCAGCCGCTGAACCAGCTTCACTATTCGCTCACGGTGGGCGGTGATCAAATCACGCTCGTGTTGTCCGACGAACAAGCGAAAGCGAATATTAACATGCTGGCGAGGTATCTTGGTCCGACGCTCATGGGCGAGACGGTCCGCGAGCTTGCTGGCCCGAATGCAGGAGTTGCCTTGCTCCCGACAATCACCCGCGAAAAAGGGGTCGACGGCCAAGAAACGTCTACGCAGGTCTTCGCCAGCTACGGTCAGATATTCGGCGCAGCCCAGCCTCGTCATTTAGCGGGAAAAATGACTGAGCAATTGACCTGCTGGGGTGATTCAAAACTGAATACACGCGCTGCCACGCCGGCGTCCGTCGCGGCAGTTGCTGCAACCGTGCTCGATAAGGCTGAATGTGAACGATTCGCCAAAATATGGCAGAAGTCTTCGTCCAGTTGGCGCGACGCTTTTCGCGACGCGAACATATTGCCCGACAAAGTGAAGGTGATGGAATCTCGCGTGACCGACTCGTCCCATTGCTACGCACTGTGGGTCATGCCGCCAGACGGTCGGGGTTGCTGCCTTGCGATCAGTGATGGCAGTGAAGTGAGCGTTTTCGAATGGTAAGCATGGCCTCCCTGAAATTGCGCCTCTTCTGTTGGACAATTGCCGTGGCTTGCGCTGCGATGGCGGTCGTGGCGTTGGCGTTTGGGCTCCTGTGGCCATTAGATCAATCGGGAAACGAGGGGCCGAATCCGGCAGAGTCGCAGGTCAAAAACGCATCATTGGCGTCCTCGGCGCTGACAATGGCGCAATTCGAGCCGCTGATCGCTAGACTGCGCGCCGCTCCGTTATTGCCGCAGGCCACCACTCCTTCGACGGAGACCGTGGCCGTCGTCACCGCCGGATCATCGCAGACCAGCGTCCAGCAACAAGTCGACATTCAGTTACTCGGCACCGTTGTCGAAGCCGGCAATAGTTATGCGATTTTCGAGACGAGCGTTGGGGTGGAAGTGAAGAAGGCGGGGGAGATCATCGGTACGTCGCGGATCGAACATATTGATGACGGCGTAGCGGTGCTGACGCGAGACGGTCAAACGGTCACGTTGAGAGTCCCGCCACCCGCGGGAGGTTGACACATGAATGTTCCGGGAAAAAACGTCCTCTTTGTCAGCGATGGCGCGTACCGAGTGGGTAGTGTCTCGTCTCCTGGTATTCCCCATCCGACTCTGGATCCAGCGCTGGCGAATCTGCGTGAGAAGGGCGGGCTAATCCTGGCTGTGCCATCGCAGTGGTGCATGTGTGCGACGATCGATGTAGCGAAACTGCCGCGTACGCGGCGGAAGGCAATGCTCTATCGCTTGGAGGACAAGCTGCCGTTGCCAGTGGAGGGAATCGTTGCCGATTTTATCGAATCTGGCGAATCTGCGCTGGGCATCGCGGGACAACTTCGGCTGCTGCATCCGATCGTGTCGGCGGTTGAGGAGGGCGGCTTCAGCATCGAGGCAATTGTTCCGGTGGCTTTACTGGCAGCGCAATCATATCTCGCATCAGAGGAGCTACAGGCGTGTGACCTCCTGATGTTTCCTTATGAGGGACAATTAGAACTCCTCCAATTGGCAAACGGATGCGTTACAGCTTGGGATACGTTTACGTCCGACGCCGAGGATGCCGCTTGCGAACTAGGCGTGAGAGCGATGGGGCGCGGGCTGCGTGTTGTTTGTGGTGGAGTAGAGGATTCGATCGTTCGTCGGCTGCAAACGGTGGGCAATGTTGACGTGACCACGGTCGATTTACCGCCCGTGGAAGAGGCCGTGATGTTGACCGTCTATGCCCTTGCCAGTCGCAGGGCGACATCGCTCATCGACTTATGGCGCGATCCGCTCGGGCCAAGTGAGTCATTTCGCGGTGCCCGCCACCAGGTCTTGACCGCGGCTGCCGCGGCGATCCTGCTCGTGGTCACGATTGCCATCGCGATAAGCTGGCGTTCCGCCGCGTATCGCCTGCTCACATCCGAATACGACTCGCAACAGCGGGAGATTTTTTCCCGGGCTTTCCCCAACAAATCGCTGATTGAGGGATTATCTGTCCCTACGCAATTGCTTCGCGAGGAACGCCGGCTGCTCGCCACGGCCGGCGGGGGCGACACCGGGATACCCGACCGGCCGTCGTCCTTATTCGTATTGCAGCGCGTACTGGCGGCGATTCCGCCGGGTGGCGCGTGCCAGGTCGATGAATTGCGATTGAACGACGACAAAATTTGGATCGAAGGGACCGTTCCGACCCATGCCGACGCCACTACGGTCGCCACGTCGCTCGCGAAAGACGGTGGCTTCGCCGTCGAACCACCGCGCACCGAGCAGGTGACCGGTGGAACAGGTGTTGCCATGACGCTCAGTGCATCACTGACCGCGGTGAAAGGAAAGCAGCGGTGAAGCTATACCTATATGGAGCGGTCATTTTGGCGGCCCTGCTCATGGCCGGGCTGTGGATCGGCAATGATTTTTTCGACGCGAAAGCCGGCGCTCGGCAGTCGGCATCGGACCTGAATTCGTGCCAGGTAATTGAACGGCGTATCGAATCGCTGAACACCGTCAGCAGGTCAACGGCCTCCGGTACGCTCGATCAGGCAACCTTGCAGTGGCGCGCGGAATCAGCGCTGCAGTCGATCGGCGTTTCTCCCTCTCACCTGATGCAGGTCGCACCCGAACAACCACGTACAATCGGCGAGACCGCCTACCGCGAAGTTTCCACAAACTTGATCCTCCGCGACATGACCCTGAGGCAAACGGTGGGCTTACTTCTGGCAATGGCCAATGATAGTTCACCACTTCAAACACGTGTGTTGCGGCTGTCCTCGCCACACGGCAGCGCAGAAGTCGTTTCCGGCGATGTGGCATGGACTGTCGAAGCGACTGTTGTTTACTTCATTTACCAACCAAAAACGGCGGCCAGTTTTCTGACTGCCGTCGGAAGAGATGAGACCCGATGAGAGCATGGATCTTTTTGATGTTGTTGTTTGGCGCGATAGGCGGGTGCGCCTCCTCGGCGCCGACCGAGCAATCATCCACATACCAGACGATCGGTCGCGACCCGCGTCGCGACACGGACACCGCGCGCGCGGAAAACGATAAGGCTCTAGAAATGATGAGCAGGTCCGAGTGGCACGCCGCTGACGCGGCCCTCCAGCGAGCACTGGCCGCAGACATCATGTTTGGCCCGGCTCACAACAACCTTGGGAAAGTGTATTACCACGACAACAAGTTGTATCTCGCTGCCTGGGAGTTCGAATACGCCGCCAAGCTCATGCCGCACCAGGTCGAGCCAAGAAACAATATCGGTTTAATCTTCGAGGCGGCTGGGAAGTGGAACGATGCACTCGATAACTACAACAAAGCGTTGGCGCTCGAACCTGAAAACCCCGAAGTGATCGGCAACGCCGCTCGTGCGCACATCAGGCGCGGCGATACCGGTCCTGAAGTTCGCGATTTGCTTTCCAAGCTAGTGATGGTCGATACGCGGCCCGAATGGGCGGATTGGGCGCGGAAGCGGTTGGTATTGATGCCAGCGACTGCGAAGCCGTAGGTCGCGGGGACATTCACTGTCGCACACCCTTATACGTCGATTTCCTACGCCGGCTTCTGGATCAAATAGAGATAGCCCTGCGGCAAGCATGCCGCAGGGCCTCTCGAGGGGTGAATGCGACTTTTGCCTCTAAAAAACGCTCAACAGATGAGTGTGAGAAACTCCACACTTCGCAAGGCCACTAGCAACCTGCCGTCGCCTTTGCGTTGCTGCGGCGACGGCGGAACAGGAGTGCCGGGATACCGCTCAAGATCAGGCCGACGCTTGTCGGTTCGGGCAC
>JAQGHK010000205.1 GCA_028288875.1 Phycisphaerales bacterium
CGCGAGAAAAATACGCCGGCCGGGCGCTATTTTGAGCTCGGCGTCGGCAAGGGGGCGCTCTATCAGAGGTTCATGGCGGCCGGCTGGCAATGCATGGGGGTAGAGCCAGGGTCTTGGGGCAAGTTCCCCGGTATCGTTGGCTCAATCGATGAACTGCCCGCGGATGCGAAGTTTGACCGGTTGGTGGCGTTCGATGTGCTGGAACACGTCGAACGGCCGATCGATTTCCTGACTCGCATGCGCAGCGCATCCGTGCTGGGCGCGAAGTTGTATTTCTCCGTCCCCAACATCGATTCGTTCCGCGCCCGCCGTCAACGCGCCAAATGGCGCATGGTCCGGCCACTGGGGCACACGCATTACTTTTCAAAATCGTCGGTCCAGGCGCTGCTGAAATCGGCTGGCTTTGCGGTCGAAGTGCTAAGCACCAACGACATGTTCCGCATGCAGGACCTGAAGCATGGCCTGCGGCCGGCAGTTTCGGGCCTGCTGCAAGCCACAGGGCAAGGCGATCAGATGCTGGTTGTCGCCAAGGCTGTTTAGCGGCGGCCAAGTCGGTGCACGGCCAGCGTGTCGCGCATCAGGGTTTCCTGGGTGCCGGGACAGGCGTTCTCGCCGGTCGGTAGCACGCGACGCCACGTGCCGTCGGCCTGCAGGTCCCAGGCGTGGTCGCAGTCGCGCAGGCCGACTTCCAGGATGTCGCGCAGGGTCTGCCGGTGGGCTGGCGTTTCGACGGGGGTGATCGCTTCGACGCGGTAGTCGAGATTGCGAACCATCCAGTCGGCGCTGCCGAGGTAGAACTCGCCGGCCCCGTCGCCACCGCCATCCGTGGCCCCGCCGTCGGCGAACCAATAGATGCGGCTGTGTTCCAGAAACCGGCCGAGAATGCTGACGACGCGGATGTTTTCGCTCAGCCCCGGCGTGGCCGGGCGCAGGCAGCAGAAGCCGCGGACGATCAGGTCGATCTTCACGCCGGCGCTGCTGGCGTCGTAAAGCGCCTGGATGATGCGGTCGTCCTGCAGGGCGTTCATCTTCGCCACGATGCGCGCGGGCCGCCCGGCTTTGGCGTGGTCGGCTTCTCTGGCGATCATCGTGAGGAACCGGTCCCGCATGTTCACGGGGGCTATCAGCAGCTTCGTGTAATCGCGCTGCGCATTGCGACCCGTGAGGTGGTGGAACAGGCCGATCACGTCGGCGGTGATCTGCGGATTGGTCGTAAACAGGCCGACGTCCGTGTACAGCCCGGCCGTCTTGCTGTTGTAGTTGCCTGTGCCGATGTGGCAGTAGGTGCGAAGGCCTTCCGGCTCATCCCGCACGACCATCGCCAGCTTGCTGTGCGTCTTGAGGCCTACCAGGCCGTAGACGACATGCACGCCGGCGGCTTCCAGCTTCTGGGCCAAATCGACGTTCCGCTGCTCGTCGAAGCGGGCTTTGATCTCAACCAGCACCGCCACCTGCTTGCCGGCCTCGGCGGCGCGGATCAGGGCAGGGACGAACGGGCTATCGCTGCTGGTGCGATAGAGCGTCATCTTGATCGCCAGCACCTTCGGATCGAGGGCGGCCGTCTTAATGAAGCGCTCGACGCTGGCGCTGAAGGATTCGTACGGGTGATGCACCAGCAGGTCGCCCTGCCGGATGACGCTGAAGATGTCGGCGTCTTCGTCGTCCAGCCGCGGGGGCACCAGCGGCAGCCACGGCTTGTATTTCAGTTCCGGGCGATCGAGTGAGCCCAAGGCCATCAGATCGTCCATATCGATCGGGCCGGGGACGTCGTAAACGTCTTCGGGGGCGCACTCGGTGCCTTCGATGATCACCTGCCGCATGGCATCGCCCATGCCGGCCGGCAACTCCAGGCGGACCACGCCGGCGAGGCGGCGCTTCCGCAATTCTTCAGTGACGAGCGACAGCAAGTCGTCGGCGTCTTCCTCGTCCATTTCGATGTCGGCATTGCGGGTTACGCGAAACAGGTGGTGCTCCAGCACCTTCATGCCGGGGAAAAGCTGTGGCAGGTTCGCGGCGATGACGGCCTCAAGGGCAACAAATGTTTTTCCGTCCGGCAGCGGCACCCAGCGGGGCAGATTTTCGGGGAGCTTGATGCGGCAAAAACTGCGCATCCCTTCCGTATCCTCCAGCATCACGCCCATGCTACGGCTGAGGTTGGAGATGAACGGGAACGGATGGCCGGGGTCGACGGCGAGGGGCGTGAGGATCGGAAAAACCTGCCGACGGAAGAAATCGTCGGCGTGGACAGCCTCTTCAGGCAGCAGATCGTCGTACGGCCGCACGGCGACGCCTTGGCGGTGCAGGGCGGGGTGGAGGTCGTCAAACCACAGGTTGTACATCGATTCCAGCATCGGCCGGACGCGCTTGTGGATGGCGGTGAGCTGCTCATCGACGGTCATGCCGTCGAGGCTGCGGTCGGTCACGCGATCTTCGCGCTGCCGCTGCAGCCCGCCGACGCGTTTCATGAAGAACTCGTCCAGATTGCTGGCGAAGATGGCCAGATACTTCACGCGCTCGAGGAGCGGAACTCCTTCGTCCTGCGCGAGTTGCAGCACGCGATCGTTAAAATCGAGCCAGGAAAGTTCTCGATTGAGAAACAAAGCAGGCGGGTCGCCCGGGGGAGAGACCTTGGGCGAAGGAACGTCAGGACCGGCGGTGATGGGCGGATCGGCGAGCATAGGTAGACCGGTCGGATATCGGGCGTCCTGACGCCGCGGCGGAAGCCGCGGATCGATCCACGGCTTCCGCCATGGCGTAGAAAAACCCTAACCCGGTGCCCGCGCAATCTGCGGGCACCCTAGTCTACGCTGCCGTGTTAGCGTGCGATAAAGACGAAAAAGCCGGCGCGACCCAAAACGGGCACGCGCCGGCGTTTTATTCGTGTGGTTACGTCCTTACCGCTTGCGGCGGTCGCGGCGTGCTTTTCGCTTTTTCGAGCCGACTTTACGTCGGCGGCGCGGCTTGGCCATAGCGGTCTCCTTTCCTCGATTTCGAGTCCTTCAACTTAACCGAATGAATTATATTGTCTAGCCGTCTTACACATTGATATGGTCGTGGCACCCGAATTGATAACGGGACTGTCGGAACCAAGGACCGGTTCGGAAACGGCTTCGGACCGCGCTGCACAACCTCTTAGGGACCGATTCCTCGGCCCCTTCAGCTACGGGAGCTATCGGATGATCACGCTCGACGCTGGCAATGTGCTTTTGACCCACCACCACCGCAAACTGCTGATGTCCCGACTTCGTCGGGCGCTCGCCTTGGGCGAACGCATCGGCAACTTTGCCGTCAATGTCGTCCTCCGCCGCCGCGGACGCCACGTGATGCTTACCGCTCGCGTGCAGGACAATCGCGGCGATTTCGAAATCCGCACCAAGTCGACAACGCTCGTCGATGCCTTCCATGACATCGCGCGCACCCTGACCTCGCGGCTGC
>JAQGHK010000207.1 GCA_028288875.1 Phycisphaerales bacterium
TTCACCCGGCCGTCCATCATTTCAGGGAAGCCGGTGACGTCACTGACGTCGGTCACGGACAGCCCCGCGTCGCGCAGGAACCTGGCAGTGCCGCCCGTGCTGAGCAGCGTGACGCCGAACTCACGGGCGAGCGCGCCGGCGAACTCAGCCAGGCCGGTTTTGTCGGACACAGAAATCAGGGCACGGCGGACGGGGACCAGATCAGTCATGGTCCGACGCAGTATATGCGAAGCAGGGTAGCGTTCCCAAGTCGATCAACGCACTCCCCCAGCTTTGGCAAAGTAGGCATCACGCGCACTCTCTCCATCGATCATGTCCATGTCCCGAATCAACCAACCGTCTTTTTCGTGGACAAGCGATAAGCCCAGGAAAGACGGGCGGCCCTTTATTTCGAATTGGCGTGTCACGGCGACCGCTCGGGTTTCGTCAATGAGTTTCACCTGCGCTTGGCCGATAACTTTCATGAAGTCGATCTGCCGCAGCAACGCCTCAGCCCCCTGTGGATGGGCGGTTCGATAGGCTTCGGCGAATCGCAAACTCGCCTTTTCAGGCTGCTTCGTCGCTAGGCATTCAAGGAATTCTTCTACAACGCGGCCGGCCTCGGCCACCGCGGAAGCGGGGTCGGACGTTGTGACGTGTACGTCCGACGCGATGCCCGCGTGCAGCGATACACCTTGAAAGTTAGCCCATCGGTCGAATCGGGTCAGCGTCATTCGCACGCCGGTGATGTCTTCTAGCGGCTTCGCTTGCGACCAGACGCTCAGGCTGGTGCCGCCGTGTTGGTCGTCGACCGGCTGGTTGGCGGTGAGGTCTTCCCCGCCCGGAGACAGGAACTTGAAATCCAGGCTGTCCGGCGATTGAGGATCGCACGGCCAGGCGGCAAAGGTGGCGCGATCACCCTGCTGCAGCGGGCGGCCGAGGGTATAGGTCGTGCCGCCGGGTGAGGTGAGCGTTGTCGACGCGTCGGGCATCCACCCGCGGCCGCTGCCCTTCTGCAGCGTCACTGATTGTGGTGCGCCGGCCGCGATCTGTGTACGCCAGTTGACCGTATAGACGTCCTCGGGAATTCGCAGGATGCTGATTTCCTGTGCC
The DNA here is from genome assembly GCA_028288875.1 of Phycisphaerales bacterium. GTDB lineage: Bacteria > Planctomycetota > Phycisphaerae > Tepidisphaerales > Tepidisphaeraceae > RYN-431. The sequence goes on from JAQGHK010000207.1 coordinate 1,093, forward strand.
ACATCTCCCGTCGGCCGACGCGCGGTGACGAGCCCAGTTCCTGATGGATAAGGGTCGGGCCGGCCGCGCGAGCTGACCGGTCCTTTTCCGCCGCGCGTGACGGTCACAAACACCACGCCGCGCTTCGGCACTACCTCGGTCCCATCCTGCGTGTTGGGAATCAACGGAATATTCACGCCTTGAGGTTTCTGTGTTGGCCGCCCGTCCGGCGTCCACCAGGTGCCTTTCGCCGCATCGCCGATGGCGACCAATTCCGTCGTCACGCCGTCGCTAAACGCGGCCTTGGCGATGACGTCGTCGCTCGTCCGCACCGTCACCGGCCGGCCAACGCCGGGCGTATCCGTGGCGTTCTGGAATTCGATCCATTCATCGAACGGCCGGGTCTGGATTTCGAATCGCGCCAGTTGGCTCAACGGCAAGTCGGGTGCATAGAAAACACCGGCGAGCGAATCGCCCAGCTGCTCCGGCGGATAAATCACGACGCCGTCCGACGTGGTCCTGAGATAGAGCAACCACTTTTTGCCGCTGGCCTGTCGGACAAGATCGATAATGGCGTCCGCAACGGTGCCGTCCTTCGTAGTCAGCGTCACCTTTGCATGCCGGTCATAGCCGGCCGCTTCGATCGCCTTCCAGTCCACTTCAATCGGCACTGGCGCGGCGTCGCGCATGAAGCCGACGGCCGATTCAAAATCGAGGGCGCCTACGGCCAGTTCCGGCGCGAGGGTGTCGAGCACGGGGAACAACTTACGGTCGGCCGCCGACAGATAGGGCTGGGGACGCCATTCGGGGAAATGAATGTTGCCCGCTGTGTCAATCGCGACCAACCGCCGATCGAAATCCGGAAAGTGCGCCGGGCCGGCGGCCCGCTGCTCAGTGTGCAGTACGGCCGCGCCGCCGTCCTCGAAAGGAATGCCGAACGTATCGGCCGGCAGGTCTTGCTCGGGGGGTATCGAAGCGGTCGCCTCGGGGCGGCTCGTCAGCCGCGCCTGCCACGCGCCGGCGGCGATTCGGAAATAGAGCGGCGGGGCTTGGCGGGCCTCCTGTTCGACGGTGATGCTTCGCAGCGCTTCGATCGCCCGATTGGCCTCGTCCCCCGCCACGGCCTGGAGGACCGACGGCTCCTGCCGGGTGGTCGGGCCCCCCGGGCGTTTGGCGATCAAAATGGTTTTGTAGTTGATCCCTTCGCTGCCGTGGAAGGCCACCGCGTATTCGTTCCTCACACGGCCGGGCCCGGGCGGTACATAAGTCTGTCCCGGTTTTGCGTACGGCGGCTTGGGCAGAGGATGGCCGGCCATGTCGAACCACGGATGGGGCACCGGGCCGCCGGTCGACGGTGATTCGGCCACGCCGAGCAGTTCGATGCGCACGCCGCTGCGAACAGTGCCGGTGATCGATCCAGCGGCGGCCGGCGGGGGCGGCAGGAGCGCGGGATTACTCGCGGGCTGGGCCAGCGGGTGGCTCGGCATAGCGACCACCGCGACCCCGCCGATCAATGCCAGTACGGCGGCAATGGTCGCAATCACTTTGACGAAGGACATTGTAGTTCCGGTCGCAATTCCGTGAGCAAGCCCGGCCGCCGTTCCCGATGCAGCGGCGGCAGCAGGACCGGCCAACGCAAAGGTGGTCGCCGTCGCGATCAGACCGGGCGGTGCTGCGATGGCCGACGCGTTCGCCGACAGCACGACCGCCAATGCGACGGCACTGACGCCGCACAACACGCCCCGGCGGTTGAGGGTGCCGCGCAGCTTCTCCACGGCCCGATCCACGCGCTTGCGCGCCGCGTCTTCGCTCAGGTGCAGCGCGTCGCCGATTTCGACATACGTGAGCTGGCGATAGAAACGCAGGAGGATGGCTTCGCGGTCGGCGGGCGAGAGACTGGCCACCGCGTCGTCGAGCATCGGGGCCAGGTCGCGCCAGGCCGCGGCGGTTACAGGGTCAACGGCGAGGGAAGCATGGCCGGCGGATAGATCCTTTGCTTGGTTCATGGCGGCCTGGGTTTCGTGGTGGATTCGCCGGGCGTGGTCGCGTTTCACGCGCAGCACCGCCAGCCGCAGCACGGCCGCCAGCCAAGCCGTCAGTAAGGTGTCGTCGCGCAGCTTCCCGGCCTTGCGAGCCAGGACGATGAAGGTGGCTTGCGTGGCTTCCTCGGCGGCGGCGGGATCGTTCACCTGCCGTAGTGCGGCGTTGTACAGCCATGCGGCGTGGCGACGGACGATCTCGGCGAAGGCGTGTTCCCGCTCACTGGTCGCGGCGGCGGTGCGAAACTGATGGAGGGCGATGCGGTCGGTCATGGCGGTGGCTCGTTGCCCCCTCACACCCGCCCGGCCGGTGAAGCGGACAAGAATGTTTTACGCCAGCGCGATCAGATCGCCGCCTCTAAGCGCTCGGCGGCCGCGGTGTCCTTTGCGAGATGCGGCGCACCGATGATCCAGAAGATGCCGCCGAGCAGCATTGCGACACTGACAACGAGGAAACCGGCATCCAGGTTATCGACGAATTTGCCGTCCGCACCGGTATGGCCGAACCGTGAGGCGACGTACCCGATGATGGGAGGGCTGATGGCGTCGCCCAGGAGATGGATCATAAAAATATTGGCTGCAAAGGCGGTCGCACGGACGGCCGGCGCGGTGACATTGGCAATGACGGCGTTGCTGGGCCCTGTATTCAGGAACAAACAGAAAACCGTAGCGAACAGGACAACCCAGCAAAGCGGAAATGGGCTTATCAACATAAGTAGGAACATCGGAAACGCGACGAGCATCCCGATGCCGCTGACCAAGAAGTAACTCCCGGAGAACCGAGTGCGGAGCTTATCGCCGAGCCATCCGCCGGCCAGCGTAGCCACCAAGCCGGCACTGGCGCTGATGACGCCGAAGACAAACGTCGCGTGGCCGGGTTCTTGGCCGCGGCCTTCAAGCCAGCGCGGCATGAAGTAAGCGATGCCGCCGAGGGCGAACGTCATCGCCGTCATGCCGAGCGTTACCCAGACATAGGACGGCACATGAAGCAGTGCGAGGTATTCGTCTTTCCTCGCCCGCGGCGCGGCATATTCAAGGACGGGCGGCGCGTCGCTCACAGATGCAGCCTCATCATCCAGGGCCGAAGGTGTGGTTTTCTCAATCACGGGAGCAGCATCCGCAGTTCGCGCGGCAACCTCTTTTCGCCCCTCATGGCGAGGGTCGCGCAGGAGCAACGCCCAGACGCCCAGCGCGACACCCGGCGGAAGAGTCAGATAGAACGCCCAGTGCCAGTGGGCGTGGAACTGCCCACCGATGACGTAGCCGATGGCACTGCCAACAGGGATGGCCGCGTAAAACCACGCAAGCACGCGGCCGCGATCGGCGACAGGATAAAGATCAGCGATGAGTGTCGGCGCGACCGGCCCGTAGGCCGCCTCGCCGACGCCGATGAGCAGGCGCATCATCAGCAGCATCCAGAACGCCGTCGCCAGCCCGGACCCGCCACTGGCCAAGCTCCAGGCGATCACGCCGCCGCCGATGATCAGCCATCGCGACGTCCGATCGGCCAGCACGCCGAAGATCGGCGCAAAGACCATGTACGCCAGCAGAAACGCGGTCGGCAGCCAGCCCGTCAACTCGGTACCGACATGAAACTCTTCGCCGATCGGCTTTTCCAGCGCCGACAGGATCTGCCGGTCGACATAATTCATCAAATTGATCGACAGCAGCAGGATGAGGGCGACGCGGGGCGAAGGGGCGGAACGCATTCGGGCCGGATGATCGACGGGTAGCGCGGGAACCGCAACTTTCGCGGCACTGTCGGGAGCCGGCCTACAGTCACCAGTGCATTGGTCCATCGGATATCTGGCGGCCGGCCTGCTGCTGATCGGCATGGCGCTTGGCCAGACGCTCGTGAAGCGCCTGCCGATCACGCCGTCGCT
>JAQGHK010000209.1 GCA_028288875.1 Phycisphaerales bacterium
CAACACAGGGTCTGGCCCGAGGCATGGTCGTGAAAGACGCTGGCAAGCCGCTTCAGGTGCCCGTCGGCAAGAGCATTCTGTCGCGAATGTTCGATGTTTTCGGCAACCCGATCGACCTCGAACCGCCGCCGGAAGATGTTGAATGGCGAACGATTCATCGAGACCCTCCCCCGCTGACGAGTCGCTCAACGAAATCCGAGGTCTTCGAAACGGGCATCAAGCTCATTGATGTGCTCGTTCCCCTCGAGCGTGGTGGGAAGGCCGGGCTGTTCGGCGGCGCGGGCGTCGGAAAAACTGTACTGCTCACTGAGATGATCCATAACATGATCAGCCATCAGCACGGCGTGAGCATCTTCTGCGGCATCGGCGAGCGTTGCCGTGAGGGGCAGGAGCTCTATCACGACATGAAGGCCGCCGGCGTGCTGCCGAGCATGGTCATGCTGTTCGGCCAGATGAACGAGCCGCCGGGGGCACGGTTCCGTGTCGGCCTGGCAGCGATGACAATGGCGGAGTATTTCCGCGATGACGAGCATCGCGACGTCCTGCTGCTCGTCGACAACATCTTCCGCTTTATTCAGGCCGGCATGGAAGTGTCGGGCCTGATGGGCCAGGTGCCCTCGCGGCTGGGCTATCAGCCCACGATGGGGACGGAGCTAGCCGGGCTGGAAGAACGCATTGCAAACACCGATGCCGGGGCGATTACTTCCATCCAGGCGGTGTACGTGCCGGCCGACGATCTGACCGACCCGGCCGCGGTGCACACCTTCTCGCACCTCTCGGCCTCGATTGTCCTCTCGCGAGAGCGCGCCAGCGAGGGCCTCTTCCCGGCCATCGATCTGCTGCAATCGAACTCCAAGATGGCCACGCCAACGATCATCGGCGACCGCCACTACGTTGTGGCTCAGCAAGTCCGAAAGACGCTGGCCCACTACGATCAACTCAAGGACATCATCGCAATGCTCGGCATGGAACAGTTGTCCGCCGAAGACCGCAGCGTCGTCGGCCGGGCGAGGCGACTGGAACGATTTCTGACCCAGCCCTTCTTCGCCACCGAGCAATTCACCGGCATCAAGGGTCAAGCCGTTAGTCTGAAGGACGCCCTGGACGGCTGCGAACGCATTCTCGCCGACGAGTTTAAAGACTATCCCGAAAGCGCGCTCTACATGATCGGGAAAGTGGACGACGCTAAGGCGGCGGCCAAGCCCGCGGACCAGTCCAAACCGGAGGTCGCCCATGCCGGCAACACTCATGCGGCTTAAGGTACTGGTGCCGTTTCAGGTCTTCTCCGACACAGCCGACGTGAAACGCATCGTCGCCGACACGACCGCAGGCTCGTTCGGCATATTACCTCGCCGACTAGACTGCGTGGCCGCGCTCGTCGCTGGAATTCTGGTCTATGAAACCAAACGGGACGGCGAGTGCTTCCTCGCCGTCGACGAAGGTGTGCTGATCAAAACCGGGGCGGAGGTGTCGGTGTCCGTGCGTCGGGCCGTCTCAGGCACCGATCTCGAACAGTTGCAAGCCGCCGTCGAACGCGACTTTCGATCGCTCAACGAACGACAGCAGATCGTGCGAACCCTCACGGCCAAGATGGAAACCGGACTGATTCGACGTTTGGCAGCGTTACATCATGAGTAACGAAACGAACAACGCCTCTAAACGAGACCGCGAATTTGCCGGTCACATCGGCGGCAAGGCTGCGCGGAAAATTTCGGCCAGACAATCGCCCGAGGGCGTCTGGTTCGGACTCGGCATGATGGGGCTGATCGGGTGGTCGGTGGCGGTTCCGACCGTGATCGGCGCGGGCATCGGCCTATGGATCGACGCTCACCACCCCGGCCGGCACGCCTGGGCGTTGGCGCTGCTGGTTGCCGGGCTCATGCTCGGATGCTTTAACGCATGGCGATGGGTTGACGGACAGCAGAAAGCGATGCACGGGGACGACCATGAATGAAACGCTGAATCTAATCATCGGATCGACGGCGGGCTTGGCCTTGGGCGCGGTCTTCTTCGGCGGGCTCTGGTGGACCGTTCGCCGAGGCGTCGTCTCCGGCACGCCGGCCGTCTGGTTTTTGGTGAGTTTGTTTTTGAGGATGGGGATAGCCCTTGGCGGGATCTACCTGGTCGCGCGAAGCAATGGGCCTCGATTGGCAGCCTGCCTGATCGCGTTCTTAGCCGCCCGTGGGGTCATCACTTGGGTTACGCGGCCCGCGGCAAGGATGATCCATGCGTCTTAGCCCCGACCAGCTCGTCTTCTGGCAGCACGGGTTCTTCAAACTCAACGGCACTCTCGTCTTCACCTGGGCGCTGATGGCGCTGCTGGCCATCGGATCGAAGCTGATCACGCGACAACTGTCGGTCGATCTGACTCGCGCGCGATGGCAGAGCCTCCTTGAAATCATCGTGACTGGAATCGCCACACAGATCGAGGAAGTCGGCCTTCGACACCCGCGCAAATATATCGGCTTCTTCGGCACGCTTTTTTTATTCGTCGCACTGGCAGCACTTTGCACGGTATTTCCGGGTTATGAGCCGCCGACCGCATCACTTTCGACGACCGCCGCGCTGGCCATCTGCGTCTTCGTCGCGGTCCCCGTGTTCGGGATCGCGGACCAGGGCGTGGGCGGTTACCTCAAAACATACCTTGAGCCGACGATCATCATGCTGCCGTTCAATCTGATCAGCGAAGCGTCGCGAACCCTGGCGCTGGCGGTTCGACTTTTCGGCAACATGATGAGCGGCGCGATGATCATCGGCATATTGCTGACCATCACGCCGTTTCTGTTCCCCATCGTCATGACCGTTCTCGGCCTGCTCACCGGCGTGGTGCAGGCGTACATTTTCAGCATTCTGGCAGCGGTCTATATCGCAGCTGCTACTCGACCGCGAGCAACCACACCGGCCGCATCGCCGGCCACCTAATTGAACAAAGGAGCCTTATGGACAGCATGACCCTGATCGCCATCGCCTCAATCGCTACGGCGGGCCTGACCACCGGCATTGGCTGCATGATGCCCGCCGTGGGTGAGGGCCGCGCCGTCGCGGCGGCGCTGGCGTCGCTGGCGCAGCAGCCGGACGCTTCATCCACCATCACGCGCACACTTTTTGTCGGCTTGGCGATGATCGAATCAACCGCCATCTACTGCTTTGTTGTCTCAATGATTCTGATCTTCGCCAATCCGTTCTGGAACCACGTCGTCTCCCAGGCAACTGGAAAGTGAGCCCATTGTGATTGACTGGTTCACCGTCTGCGCCCAAGTGATCAATTTCGTCATCCTCGCGTGGCTGATGAAGCGATTTCTGTTCAAACCCATCCTCGCCGCCATCGATGCACGTGAAACGCTCATCGCGGGCGAGCTCTCCGCCGCGACCAGCAAGCAGGCGGCCGCCGAGAGCGGACGGCTGGCGTTCGAAAAAAAGGCGGGTGATTTTGACCAGCAGCGCGCCGCTCTATTGTCGAAAGCGACGACCGACGCGACCGTATGGCGTGAAAAAATGCTCGCAGACGCCCGTCAGGCTGCCGATGATCTCAGTGCCGAGCGACGTGACGCACTGGCTGCCGAATCGAAGTCGATTGCTGATGCGGTGGGTCGCCGGGCCCGGCAGGAAGTCTTCGCGATCGCACGCCGAACTTTGAACGATCTGGGCGGCGTCAGCGTGCAAGCGTGCATCGTCGATGCGTTCTGCCGACGGGTCCGGGCCACGCCCGGACCAACGAGAGCGAGGCTCGGGGAAGCGCTGTCGTCAGGTTCGATCCCCGCGGTCGTGCGAACCGCCGTTGAACTGCCTGCCGAGGGACGCGCCGCTGTCCAACAGTCGCTGAACGAGACCTTCGCCGCGGACGTCCCGCTCCGTTATGAAACGGTACCCGCATTAATCGGCGGCATCGAATTGGTCGCGGGCGGCCACAAGGTCGTCTGGAGCATCGACGAGTATCTCTGCTCCCTTGAGAAGGGTATCGCCGAGGTCTTCGGCCGAAAAAGCGTTTCTGCGCCTGACCCGGTCACAGCGACGCTGGGCGCTGCGGAGGGCAAATGACCACCGGTACCGACGCCCTGCAAAGTACACTTGAACGGACCTTCGATGGCATCGCGACGACGCTCGAACATTTCTCGTTTGAGATGGCGCCGCGCGAGGTTGGCATGGTCGCAAGCGTATCGATGGGCGTCGCCACGGTGACCGGACTGGCCGGCGTCGGCTTCGAGGAGCTTGTTCAATTCCCCGGCGATGTCTTCGGCATCGCATTTAATGTCGATGAGCACGAGATCGGCGTCATCCTGCTGGGCGACTATCGACGACTGAGCGCGGGCGATGAGGTGACCCGTACGGGCCGGGTGATGGACGTCGCCGTCGGCGACGGTCTGCTGGGCCGGGTTATCGATCCGCTCGGCCGGCCGCTCGACGGTGCGGGCGCGGTGTCCACCAGTGCCCTTCTGCCGATCGAGCGACCCTCCGCGGCGATCATGGAACGCGCCGCGGTCGCCGTGCCGCTGCAGACCGGGCTGAAGGTGATTGATTCGCTGATCCCCATCGGCCGGGGACAGCGCGAACTAATCGTGGGCGATCGGCAGACGGGCAAAACGACGATCGCCATCGACACTATTCTGAACCAGCGTGACAAGGACGTCATCTGCGTCTATTGCGCGATCGGCCAGCGGGCGTCCGCCGTCGCAAAGGCGATCGCGAAGCTTCGCGAGAACGGTGCGATGGCCTATACCGTAGTCATGGTCGCCGAAGGGAACGAATCGCCCGGGTTGGCTTACATTACGCCCTACGCGGCGACGAGCATCGGCGAGTTCTTCATGGAATCAGGTCGCGACGTGCTGATCGTCTACGACGATCTAACGCAGCACGCTCGGGCGTATCGCGAGCTGTCTCTGCTCCTTCGACGGCCGCCGGGACGGGAGGCCTTTCCGGGCGACATTTTTTACGTGCACTCTCGCATGCTGGAGCGCGCGACGCGCTTGAGCGCCGAGCGTGGCGGCGGCTCATTGACGGCGCTTCCCATTGTCGAAACCGAGGCGCAGGATATCTCGGCCTACATCCCGACAAACCTCATTTCAATCACCGACGGCCAGATCTATCTGTCGCCAACGCTTTTTGAACTTGGCATTCTGCCGGCGGTCGACGTAGGAAAATCCGTGTCGCGCGTCGGTGGCAAGGCGCAGCGGGCGGCCTTCCGCGCAGTATCCGGCGAACTGAAGTTAGCCTACGCACAATTTGAGGAGCTGGAAACGTTTGCTCGGTTCGGTGCCCGGCTGGACGACGATACGCGGAAGATCATCGAGCACGGAAAACGTATCCGCGCCTTGTTCAAGCAGCCTGAATCATCGCCACTGTCGGTCGCACAGCAGATTTCCACGCTGCTTAGCCTTACGGCCCGGCTGTTCGACGGCGTCCCGATCGAGAAGATGATCCTCGCCGAACGGGCCGTTCACGACGCAGCCAGCAACCTTCCAGCAGCGGTGATGAAACGCTTCCAAACCGCCCCGAGCCTGAGCGATGATGATCGCCGCACGGTGACGGAGATTGCCCGCGCCGCGCTCGCTCCGTTCCAGCCCCCGCCGGATAAGATTTCGGGCATTGACGTCAAGCGGCCGTCCGCGGCTAAGGCTAAATCATGAGCGACACGCCGGCGACGCTCCTTCGCAAAATCGGCACCGCCGGCGATCTGCAATCGGTGGTCCGCACGATGAAGGCGGTGGCAGCGTCGAGCGCCGGGCAGTACGAAAAATCTGTGCTCGCGCTGACGGACTATTACCGCAACGTCGAACTAGGGCTCGGCGCATGCCTTCGCAACTTCGAGGCCGTGTCCCCGGGCACATCGCCCGACACGGGGTTCGTGGAATCCGCTACGTCACGCACCGTTGGCGCGATCATCTACGGGTCCGATCAGGGGTTGGTAGGCCAGTTCAACGAAGTGGTCACCGAGTACGCGATGAAAGCGCTACTCGACCTGAGCGGCAGTATCGATCGGCTTCAGGTCTGGGCCGTCGGTGAACGCGTTCATTCAAGCTTGGCGGACGCCGGCGTGGCCCCGCTCGGCCTTTTCAGCGTGCCCAATTCCATTGCGGGCATTTCGGCCTTGGTGACCGAAATCCAGATCGACAGCGAACGCCGGCGCGCCAAGGGACAATACGCCACGCTTTATCTGTTCAACAAACGTCCTACGTCGGGCTCGCTTTTTGAGCCCGTGGGCCAGCGGCTTCTACCGCTCGACCGTGATTGGGAAGCTGCTCAGGTGAACCACGCGTGGCCGACACGGATGCCGCCGGAAATGATCGGGGGACTCGCGTCGACGCTTCGCACGCTTATTCGGGAGTATCTTTTCATTATGCTGTTTCGTGCGTGTGCGGAGTCACTGGCCAGCGAAAATGCCAGCCGGCTCGCCGCGATGCAGCGTGCGGACAAGAACATTGACGAGCAGCTGGCGCACTTGAACGCAACGTTTCACCGCCTACGGCAGAGCGGCATCGACGCAGAGCTCTTCGATGTCATTGCCGGCTTTGAAGCACTCAGCAGCAAAGGGAAAGTATGAACATCCAGCCCCTCATTAAGACATCCAAAGCCCTCGTCGCCGCGGGCAAAGGTCTGCTGGCGATGGATGAGAGCACGCCCACCTGTGACAAGCGCTTTGAAGCCTTGGGCATTCCAAAAACCGTCGAAGCCCGACGTGCCTGGCGGGAACTGATCATCACCACGCCGGGCCTCGGCCAGTGGATCAGCGGCGTGATCCTGTACGACGAAACGATCCGTCAATCGACCAAAGCCGGCGTGCCGTTCCTTAAAGTCATTAAAGAGGCCGGCATCATCCCGGGCATCAAGGTCGATGCCGGCGCAAAGTCGCTTGCCGGCTGGCCGGACGAAAAAATCACCGAGGGGCTCGACGGCCTTCGCGATCGACTCGTTGAATACGGTCGCATGGGGGCGCGGTTCGCGAAGTGGCGAGCCGTAATTACGATCGGTGACGGCATTCCCAGCACCTCGTGCATCGAAGCCAATGCTCACGCGCTTGCCCGCTATGCGGCCCTCTGTCAGGAAGCCGGCATCGTGCCGATCGTCGAGCCCGAAGTGTTGCTAGACGGGCCGCATTCGATCGAGCGATGCCGCGAGGTCACGGAGCAAGTCCTCCACGCAGTGTTCGCGCATCTCATCCAACAAGGGATCGTACTGGAGGGCATGCTGCTGAAGCCCAACATGGTGCTATCCGGTTCAAAAAACGCAACGCGGGCTACGGTGGACGATGTCGCCGACGCGACCGTCCATTGCCTGCTTCGCACGGTGCCGGCCGCCGTGCCGGGTATCGCGTTCCTGTCCGGCGGACAGCCCGCAGAACCGGCCACCGCCCGGTTGAATGCGATGAACACACGGTTTCCGACATTGCCGTGGTCGGTCACGTTCTCCTTCTCGCGGGCCATCCAGCAGCCAGCCCTTGATCTGTGGCGCGGTGACGAAGCAAACGTGCCTGCAGCCCAGAAGGCGTTGGCACACCGTGCACGCTGCAACGCGGCCGCACATCGCGGTGAATACGATTCATCCGTCGAAGCGGCCGATATTTTCAACGGACCAGGACGATGACGGAGGTTGCCACCACTGCGCAGGCTGAATCGCCGGTGATCCTGACGGTCAACGGTGGTTCTTCGAGCATCAAGTTCGCCGTGTTCTCAGCTGATTCGCTGGGCGCTCGCGTTTTCAGCGGGCAGATCGAACGCGTCGGAATGCCCGTAGCGATGCTCTCCGTTCGTGACGCGGAAGCGGCCGCGCCGACGACCTCACAAATCGTCGACGCGACTTTTGACGAGTGCGTCCGGCAGGTTCTATCCTCGGTACGTCAGCGGCTTGGACGATCCAGGGTCGTCGCTATCGCGCACCGTCTAGTGCGCGGCGGCGCGGCGTATGTAGACCATCAGGTGATTTCACCGGATCTGATCTCGGCGCTGCGGAGCGTTCAATCGCTCGACCCGCCGCACTTGCCGTCTGAGATCACGATCATCGATCGATGTATCGAGGCGTTCCCGCGTATCGCGCAGGTCGCGTGCTTCGACACGGCATTCCACCGCGACTTGCCGCACCTCGCTCAGCTGCTCCCGATTCCGCGCCGTTATTTTGAGGCCGGCGTGCGGCGACTGGGGTTCCATGGACTTTCCTACACATATTTGATGGAGCAACTCGCCATCGTCGCCGGGCCGGAGGCGGCTGCGGGTCGGGTGATTCTCGCGCACCTGGGATCGGGCTCCAGCATGGCCGCCGTGCGAAACGGCAAGCCCATCGACACCACCATGTCCTTCACGCCGACCGCCGGCCTCGTCATGGGCACCCGCCCGGGGGACCTCGATCCGGGACTGTTGATCTACTTGATGAAGGATCGAGACTTCACCGCAGACGAACTGGAAAACTTCATTACTCGCGAGTGTGGGCTTGTCGGTGTTTCTGAAACGACAGGTGACATGCACGATCTGCTCACCGCGCGCGCTGGCGATCCGCGCGCCGTCGACGCGGTCAACCTATTTTGCTACCAAGCGAAGAAGCACCTGTGCGCGATGGCCGCCGCGCTCGGCGGGCTGGACACGGTCATATTCGCCGGCGGCATTGGCGAACGTTCTTCAGACGTGCGGGCAGGCATCTGCGATGGCCTGCGATTTTTAGGGCTACACCTCGACGCATCGAGCAACGCACACCATTCGGGTTTGATCTCAGCGAGGGACAGCCGGGTCGCCGTCCGGGTCATTCCAACCGAGGAAGAGCAGGCAATGATGCGAATCGCTCGGTCGCTTATTTCC
>JAQGHK010000232.1 GCA_028288875.1 Phycisphaerales bacterium
AGCGATTCATCAACGCCGCAGAACCAGCCGAAGTGCTGTTTACGCGGGGGACGACGGAGAGCATCAACCTCGTCGCCGCCAGCTTCGGCCGGGCGTTTTTGCATGCCGGCGATGAAGTGCATGTCAGTGCGCTGGAGCACCACTCCAACATCGTCCCTTGGCAGATGATCTGCCAGCAGACCGGCGCTGTGCTTAAGGTCATTCCGATGAACGACCGCGGCGAGCTGCTGCTGGACGAATGGGCCGGGCAGGTGAGCAGCCGCACGAAGATCGTGGCCGTCACGCATTTGTCGAATTCGCTCGGCACGGTGGTGCCGGTGGAGCAGGTGATCGCGATCGCCCATAGTGTCGGCGCTAAAGTGTTGATCGACGGCGCCCAATGGGTGGCCCACGCGCCGACCGATGTCCGCAAGCTCGACGCCGATTTTTACGTCTTCTCCGGGCACAAGCTGTTCGGCCCGACCGGCACCGGCGTGCTGTACGGCAAACGCGAACTGCTGGACGCCATGCCGCCATGGCAGGGCGGCGGCGACATGATTGAGCAGGTGACGTTCGGCAAAACGACCTATGCCGCGCTGCCGAATAAATTTGAAGCCGGCACGCCGAACATTGGCGGGGCGATCGGGCTCGGCGCGGCGATCGATTACGTCACCAACGTCGGCCTGGACAAGATTGCGGCCTACGAACGCACGTTGCACACCTACCTGAACGGTCGCATCGGCGCGATCGATGGCGTCCGCCTCATCGGCACCGCCGCGAAGAAGGCCAGCGTCGTCAGCTTTGTTCTGGATCAAGGTGTGAAGATCGGCGCCCATGATGCCGGCGTGATGCTGGATCTGGAAGGCATCGCCATCCGCACCGGCCACCACTGCTGCCAGCCCGTGATGGATCGCTTCAGCATCCCGGGCACGGCCCGCGCGTCGGTGGCGATGTACAACACGACCGAAGATGTTGACCGCCTCGCGACGGCGCTCGAAAAAATTGTGGCCTCGTCGAAGAAGAAAGTCGTCGCGCAGCCAACGAACGCGGCGGTGAAATATCCCGAGCCGACCGCGTCGACGCCAATGGAAGCGGCGGACGAACTGGTCGAAACCTTCGATCTGTTCGAAAGCTGGCAGGACAAGTACGGCGTGCTGATTGAAATGGGCGAAAAGCTGCTGCCGATGGCCCCAGAGATGAAGCACGAGCTGACCAAAGTGCACGGCTGCCAAAGCACGGTGTACCTGTTCGCCCGCAAACGCCCGGGCACTGCGGATGGCTTGGATTTCTTGGCCGACAGCGATGCGGACATCGTTCGCGGGCTGATCGCGATCCTGCAGCGCATCTTCGCCGGCCAATCGTCGAAGCTTATTCTGGCGTTCGACATCGAAGCCTTCTTTAAGCGCCTCGGCCTGGATCAGCATCTGAGCATGGGCCGTCGCAACGGCCTGGCCGGCATGGTGTCGCGGCTGCGGGCGCACGCAAATCAGTTCAGCACGGTTTCGTGAGTGTAGCTGCGACGCCTGCGTCGCCTTGCCGTTGATGGTGAAGTCTTGCGGGAAGGCGACGCAGGCGTCGCAGCTACAAGAATGCATTGGAGTTCGTTATGGCCGAGCCGCGCAAATCGCTGAGTGTGATCAATCCGAACGACAAGGTCGCGCAGCTGCGCGACGCCTTCGCGGCCGACGGTGGGGCCGTCGCCAAGCCGACTGCAGAGGCTGCGTCGGCCGGCAATAACGAGGCGTTACACGCCGAAGTGATCGAAGCACTTCGCACTGTTTACGACCCGGAAATCCCGGTCAACGTGTACGACCTCGGCCTGATCTACGCGATCGAAATCGACGGCGAGAACCGTGTGACGATCCGCATGACTCTCACCGCCCCCGGTTGCCCGGTGGCCGGCGATATTCTGGCCGACGTGGACCGCAAGGTAGAGAACGTCGACGCGGTGAAGAGCTGCAAAGTTGATCTGGTGTTTGATCCGCCATGGACGAAAGACCGGATGAGCGAAGCGGCGTTGCTGGAGCTTGGTTTGTTGTAGGGGCGACGCATGCGTCGTCCGCGATAGCCGAGCGAGTTCAAAGGAAGACGCATGCGTCGCCCCTACGAAGTCACCGCGTTCGGATCAGATCGAAATCATCAATGCCGAGCCGCTCGCGCAGCGGCTTGATGTCTTCCAGAAACCGCAGCCCGTCGTTGTAGTAGCCAGCCGTCGGCTTCAGGGTCGCGTCGTGGCTCTTCCAATACCGATTGAAGCGATGCATCAGGGCCTCGCGCGTGTATTTCGCCAGCATTGATGCCGCCGCCACCGGAAGGCATTCCGCCTCGGCTTTTTCCTGGAAGATGATGCGGGCCTGCCGGTCGCCGTTGGTCAGCAGGTATTCGGCCCGCGCGGTGGTTTCGTCGACAATGCGCAGCGACCAGTCCTCAAACATCATTCGCAGCAAATCGCCGTAATGCGATCGGCCGCCCTGGCGATCGCAGACGATCAGCAGGTTCTGGTCGGAATAGGTGCGGATCAGATCATCCAAATGCCGGGCGGCCAGACTAAACAGGGTGGAAGCCTTGTTCTTGGTCTTGGCCGTCATGTCGTTGTATTGCCGCTCGGGGAGCAGGCGGACGCGGTAGTGCACGCAGCGGGTATCGGCGGCGGCGGTCGCGGCCGTGTAGGCATTGGTGGCGATGCGGACGTTCATCGCCGAGGCAGCCAAGGGGAACGGGTCCGGATCGGAAGGGCGATACCAGGCGTAGCCGGCTAAAAACGGGATCACATCCGGATCGACCATGGCCAAAAGCCCATCCAGCCCGACCGTCAGCCCGTGAACCTGCTCGGCCAGGCACAGCACCGCCCGTTCCAGCTCGGAAACCCCGGCGGACGGGCTATAAACGGCTTTGCTGTCGTTAATATGGAGCTTCCGGCCCTTTTTGCAGCGGCTTTTGCCCGCGCATTTTTTCAGGCGGGCCCAGAGGCAGGGCGTCGGTTCGGCGTCCGGGGTGTAAAACGCGCAGGCGGCGCTGGCCAGCGGGCCGAGCAGGGGGCCGTAGCCGGCCTCATCAATGCCTGCAATAATCATCGCCCGCACACTAGCATCGGTAGAGGGATCGGCAACGTCCGATCAAAATTATTGCCACACTTGTCAACGAAAGAGCTTTTGATATAGTGGCCGATTCCCCATTGTTTGGGAAGGTGATTATGAAAGTACGATCCAGCGTTAAGCGCATCTGTGAAAACTGCAAGGTCGTTCGGCGTAAAAACGTCGTTCGGGTCATTTGCACCAACCCCAAGCACAAGCAGAAGCAGGGCTAATCCTATGCCACGTATCTCCGGCATCGATATTCCGAACGAAAAGAAGATCCGCATCAGCCTGCGTTACATCTTCGGGATTGGCCCATCCAATGCGATGGACATCCTGAAGGAAGCCGGCATCGATCCGGAACGTAAGGCCAAGGACCTGACCGAAGAAGAGCTGGCCAAGATCATCACGATCATTGACCGTGGCGTTCTCGTCGAAGGTGCCCTGCGTCGCCAGCAGAGCCAGAACATCGGCCGGCTGCGTGAAATCCAGAGCTATCGCGGTGCCCGTCACCGTCGTGGCCTGCCCGTCCGCGGCCAGCGTACCCGGTCCAATGCCCGCACCCGCAAGGGCCCGCGCAAGACCGTCGCCGGCAAAAAGGGCGTCAAAGAACTCGGCAAGTAAATAAGAGAGCCGGTGGGCGCTGCCCGCGGCTGCATCGATCAAACGCGGGTAGAGCGGTGATACGCTCAACGATCCGCAAGGAACTGCAATGGCTGATCAGAAGACCGGCGGTAAGCCCGCCACGAAGAAATACCGCAAGGGCGTCACCCGCGGCGTCGTCTACATCAAGGCGACCTTCAACAACACCATCGTCACCATCACCGACACCAACGGCGAAACCCTCTCCTGGGCGTCGGCGGGCACGGTCAACTTCAAAGGTGCCCGCAAGAGCACCCCGTTCGCCGCTGGCCGCGCCGCCGATAAGGCCGCGCAGGAAGCGAAGAAGAGCGGCCTGCAGGAAGTCGAAGTCAAGGTTAAAGGGCCCGGCGCGGGTCGCGAACAGGCCATTTTGAACCTGCAGCACGCCGGTTTGAAGGTTCTGGGCATCGAAGACGTGACCCCGCTGCCGCACAACGGCTGCCGTCCGCCGAAGAAGCGTCGCGTCTAATTGACCTTGAGTGGCCGACTCGGTTGGTCACACCTATTATTACGATTCCCGCTTCGGCGAGGCTGACGTACAGATTGTCCACAACGGTGTTGGACGGGAACTGTCGGCAATTCGATAGCGGGATAGCTGGAGAACTCTTATGCGTATTCGTTGGCGCGGCCTTGAGCTGCCATCGCGTGTTATTCGCGACAATCATATTTCGACCGATCAATACGGCAAATTTACCGTCGAGCCCTTCGAGCGCGGCTTCGGTACGACCGTCGGCAATTCACTGCGTCGCATTCTCCTGAGCAGCCTCGAAGGCGCGGCCGTGACTCACGTCCGCATCAAGGGTGCCGATCACGAATTCAGCATGATCCCCGGCGTCGTCGAAGACGTTGTCGACATCATCCTTAACATCAAAGGCCTCGTCGTTAAGAATGAAAGCGACGAGCCCAAGATCATGAAGGTCAAGGCCAATAAGGCCGGCGCCGTCACGGTCGGCATGATCGAAGCCGATCCGTCGATCACCGTGATCAACAAAGATCACGTCATCGCGACGCTGACCGAAGACGTTCCTTTCGAAATCGAATTCACCGTCGGCAAGGGCCGCGGTTACCGCACGGCCAACGAAAACCTCGTTGAAGCCGAAGGCGCTCAGGACGTCAGCGTCATCAACGTCGACAGCATTTTCTCGCCGGTGACCCGCGTGCGTTACGCCACGGAAGACGCCCGCGTCGGTCAGAAGACCGATTACGATCGCCTGATTTTGGAAATCTGGACCAACGGCACCATCAGCCCCGAGCTGGCCCTGGTCGAAGCCGCCAAGATCCTGCGTAAGCACCTGAACCCGTTCGTGCAGTACTTCGAACTGGGCAGCGACGTGATCAGCGAAGAGGCCATGGAAAGCCTGCGGGAAACCGCCAAGCCGACCATCGACCCGGACCTGGAACACAAGCTGAACATGACGGTCCAGGAACTGGATCTGAGCGTTCGGGCCAACAACTGTCTGGAAAGCGCCAAGATCACCAACGTCCGCGATCTGGTGCAGAAGACCGACGGCGACCTGTTGAAGGTTCGCAGCTTCGGCAAGACCAGCCTTCGCGAAGTGAAGCGTCGTCTGGCCGACTTGGGCCTGAGCCTTGGTATGGATCTCGACGCCTTGGCCGCCGGCCAAGTCCCGAGCTTCAGCACCGATGATTTGGACGATCTGGACGACGACGAAGAAGATCTTGACGGCGATGAAGCCGAAACGACGACCGAGGCCGAGCAGGCCTAACTTGGCCCTTGGCGTTTAGAAGAGACAGGATTTAACCATGAGCCGCCACCTTATCCGCGGACGTCAGCTGAGCCGTGATACCGAGCACCGAATCGCCCTGCGCCGCAATATGGCCCAGTCGCTGTTCGAGCACGGGAAGATCAAGACGACCTTGCCCAAGGCAAAGGAAGTCCAGGGCTTCGTTGAGAAGCTGATCACGCTGGCCCGTAAGAACACGCTGACCGCACGTCGCCGTGTGATTGCCCAGCTGAACGATCGTCGGGTGACCGACGAAAATCAGGATTTCATCCTGAACGACAAGGGCTTTGAGAAGACCGTCGTGCAGCGCCTGTTCGACGAAGTAGCCCCGCGCTACGTCGGCCGTCCCGGTGGCTACACCCGGATCATCAAGCTCGGCACGTGGCGCATCGGCGACGCTGGCGATATCGTCCAGCTTGAGCTGATCGGCGACGAAAAGAAGCCGACCGGCACGGTCCGCCGCGCCGCCGGCCTTCGCAAGAAGCGCACCGACAAGAAGGTGGCCTTCGCCAACGCAGCCCTGAAAAAGGGCAAGGGCGAACCCGTCGCCGCCGAAGCCGCGACCGCCTAATCAGCGATCGAGACGAGCCGGTAATTAAACAATGAATCGAAGCAGCCGACCTGGCGACAGGTCGGCTGT
>JAQGHK010000241.1 GCA_028288875.1 Phycisphaerales bacterium
GCCGGCGCGGCGTCGCGACCGCGGCGCAGTGCGTTGTGCTGGGCGTCGTCCTGACGCCGCTGGCGGCGCACGCGGCGATCCTGCAAGCCAGTGATGGCGCATCGAACGACAACTTTGGCTCTACCGTCGGCCAATCCGGCAGCACGGCATTGGTCGGCGCGTACTTTGCGCGAGTGAACGACCATCCCGTGCAAGGGACGGCGTACGTGTTCCGCAACACGGACACGGCCACGGGCCCGGTGACGGAGAACGTCAAGCTGCTCGCCAGCGACGGGGCGGCGAGCACCTTGTTCGGCTTTTCTGTCAGCCAGTCCGGCAACACTGGGCTGGTCGGCGCAGACAATACGACCGTAGGAGCGAATACGGGCCAAGGGGCGGCGTACGTGTTCCGTAACCTGGACACGGCCACGGGCACGGTCACGCAGAACCTTAAGCTGGTGGCCAGTGACGGTGCGGCGAGCGACTTCTTCGGCTTTGCCGTAAGCCTGTCTGGCAGCATCGGGCTGGTCGGGGCATATAACGCGACTGCGGTAACCCACGAGGGGGGATTCAACGCGGGCCCGGGGGCTGCTTACGTCTTTCGCAATCTGGATACGATTACGAGCACGGACCCGGCCACGAACCCGGTCACGATCTCGCAGAGCGTCAAGCTGACGGCAAGTGATGGCGCAGCGGGCGATATCTTCGGCCGTGCCGTCAGCCAGTCCGGCAGCACGGCGCTTGTGGGGGCCGCCAATGCGGGCGTCGCCGGTCACGTGCAGCAAGGGGCGGCGTACGTGTTCCGTAACATGGACACGGCCACAGGCACGGTCACGCAGAACGTCAAGCTGATCGCCAGCGACGGGGCGGCGAACGATTTCTTCGGCTTGTCCGTCAGCCTGGCAGGCAGCACGGGGCTGGTGGGGGCGTACAGTGCGACTGTGGCCGGCAACGCGGGCCGAGGCGCGGCCTACCTATTCCGCAATCTGAATACGGTCACGAGCACCGACCCCGCTACGAACCCGCTCACGGTCACGGAGGACGTCAAGCTGATCGCCAGCGACGGGGCGGCGAACGCATTCTTCGGCGTAGCCGTCAGCCAGTCTGGCAACACCGGGCTGGTCGGAGCGTCGAATGCGACGGTAGCCGGACAGTTGGGCCGAGGGGCGGCCTATCTGTTCTTCAATCTCGACACGGCCGCGGGTACGGTGAGCGAGAACGTCAAGCTGACCGCCAGCGATGGAGCGCCAAGCGAATTGTTTGGCAAGGCCGTCGCTTTGGATGGCGATCACTTTAGCATCGGTTCGCAAGGCGCCACCAGCAGCGCCGCCTTCGCCGGCAAGGCGTATTCCGGGACGATCAGTTCCATGACGACGCTCGACGCGGGAAGCGCGTCGCGGGTGATCAGCGGCATTAGCTTTGTCTCGCAGGACGACTGGGTAGTGGGCAAGACGACCATTGCGAATCAAGTGACGCTGAGTAAGGGCGACACGGCGAATGTCACGGCCTCGGGGCGGGGCGTGTATGTCGGGCAGAACAGCGGGTCGAGCAATAATCGCCTGCTCGCCCAAGGCACCGTGACGGCCGGGGCGATCACCGTCAGCGCGGCCTCCGGGGCGACGGACAATACGCTGGAAATCGCCAGCAACGGCACCACCACGGCCGGCACGGTTACGGCCTACAACGGCATCACCGTGAACCCCGACGGCAAGGTGCTGCTCAGCGGTACGAGCGCCTCGTCCGATCGCATCGGCAACAGTACCCCGCTAAAGCTGGCCGGCGGGACGCTGGACCTCGGCGGTCTGTCCGAAGGGGCGGCCGGCACAACCGGAATGGGGCTGTTGTACGTGACCGCCGCCTCCACCATCGACTTCGGCACGACCAGCGGGAGCAACGCCGTGCAGTTCGCCGGGATCGGCGGCCATACGGTGGGGCAGGTCCTGCACATCACTAACTGGGAACCGTCCGGCGGCGCGACCGACCAGCTGTTCTTCTCAGGCGTGGCGAACCAGTTCGTCCTCGCCTTCGCGTTCGCGGACGTCTCCTTTAACGGCACACCCGGCTACCATACGACGCAGTTCAGCGGGTTTTATGAAGTCTCGGGCGGAGGCAATTCGCCCGCGCCCGAGCCTTCGACCATGCTGCTAGGCGGATTAACCGCGGCCGGCTTAGGGATGATCCGCCGCCGTGGGTCTCAACCCGGCGTTTTGACGCACCCGGCATAGGGGAAGTGGGCGAGGCGAAGACCTTGACCAGGTGAGCCAAGAACGCACACGGCGGAAACCCCGATTTCCAGCCGGGGCCGCTTGCGGCTATAGTCGTCCCCAACCAACCGCCTTGCGTTCGACCGTCTGAAATTCAATTGCCATGGCTATCCGAGTCGCACTCCACCATTTGACGCGCTACCGCTATTCCCGCGACGTGTGGCTCAGCCCGCACACGGTTCGGCTGCGCCCCGCGCCGCACTGCCGGACGCCGATCGTGTCGTACTCGATGAAGGTGAAGCCCGTTGGCCACTTCGTGAACTGGCAGCAGGACCCGTACAGCAACCGGCTGGGCCGGCTGGTGTTCCCGAAGAAGACGCGCGAATTTTCGGTGGAGATTGACCTCGTCGCCGAGATGACGGTCATCAATCCGTTCGACTTCTTTTTGGAAGGGTACGCCGAGACGTCGCCGTTCCATTACGACCCGAGCCTGAAGCGCGAGCTGACGCCGTACTTGGAAGCCGCCGAGCCGGGCGAGAAGCTCAAAGAGCTGATCGCCGAGTGCGATTGGCAGGACGTGCCGACGAACGATTATCTGGTCAAGCTGAACCAGGCCGTCCACAAGGCCGTCGGCTACACGATCCGGCTTGAGCCCGGCATTCAGACGCCGGAAGAAACGCTAACGATCGGCACCGGTTCTTGCCGGGATAGCGCGTGGCTGCTCGTTCAACTGATGCGCAACCTGGGCCTGGCCGCCCGATTCTGTTCGGGCTACCTGATTCAGTTAGCGCCCGACGTGAAATCCCTCGACGGCCCGAGCGGTACGGAAGTCGATTTCACGGATCTGCACGCCTGGACAGAAGTCTATCTGCCAGGCGCCGGCTGGGTGGGCCTCGATCCAACCAGCGGCCTGCTGACGGCCGAGGGGCATATTCCGCTGGCGTGCAGCGCGGACCCGGTGTCGGCCGCGCCCATCACGGGGCATTACGCCTTTGATAACGAAGCGATCAGCAAGCCCGATGTCGAACAGCCGGCCGATCTGGCCGACGGCGAAATGTCCATCGCCGGCGGCGGCGAGGGCGATGAGTTTGAATTCCACATGTCGGTCACGCGCGTGCACGAAGACCCGCGCGTCACCAAGCCCTACGCGGACGACCAGTGGCAATCGATCGAGCGCCTCGGCCGACAGGTCGATATGGACCTCGTCAAAGGCGACGTCCGCCTGACCATGGGCGGCGAGCCGACGTTCGTCAGCATCGACGACATGGAAGGCGCGGAATGGAACACCGCCGCGCTCGGCCCGCTGAAACAGAAGCGCGGCGACGAGCTGCTGCGCCGCCTGCGCGATCGCTTCAGCACCGGCGGCTTCCTGCACCACGGCCAAGGCAAATGGTATCCCGGCGAGGCACTGCCGCGCTGGGCCTACGGCATCTACTGGCGCAAAGACGGCCAACCGATCTGGGAGAACCCGGAGCTGGTGGCCGACGAGAACAAGCCGGGTAACGCCGCCACGGAAAACGACGCGAAACACTTCGCGCTGGAGCTGGCCAAGCGGCTGGGCGTCAATCCCGATCACGCGGTGGCCGGGTATGAGGACGCGTTTTATTACCTCTGGAAAGAACGCCGCCTGCCGGTGAACGTCGATCCGTTCG
>JAQGHK010000245.1 GCA_028288875.1 Phycisphaerales bacterium
CGTGCCCCGCTTTGTCCTGATTGAACTGCAGGCCGTCGCCGATAGCCCGGACAAGCTGAAGCGCAACCGCGGCCGCCGCGGCCTCGATGTGATGGCTAAGCTGCAGCAATCCACCAAAGCCGAAATCAGCACCTACGACGCCCCCGGGCAAAGTGATGAAAGCCACCCCGTCGACCAGCGGCTCATCACCCTCGCCAAGGAAATGGAAGCCCGGCTGGTCACGACGGATTTCAACCTGAATAAGGTCGCCCAGCTGGCGGGCGTGGACGTCGTGAACATCAACGAACTGGCCGCCCGGATGAAGCCCGAAGTGCTGCCCGGCGAGCGGATGCGCGTAAGGTTGATCAAACCCGGCGAATCGCCCGGCCAGGGCATTGGCTACCTGGACGACGGCACGATGGTCGTCGTCGAGCAAGGCCGAGCGCATCTGGAACAGGAAGTGGAATTCGTCATCACGAACACTGTGCAGACGAACGCCGGCAAGATGATTTTCGGTCGCCTTGGCGACGCCGGGCCTAGGTCCGACCGTGGCGGCGATCGCGGCAAATCGCACCCGCCCGCTCCGTCCAATCAGCCGGCCCCGCAGGCGACGAACTGAGCCGATGGCGCCCGCTTCTGTCCTGATCCCCGCCGCCGGCCTGAGCACGCGGTTCGGCCGTAACAAGCTTCACGAGATGCTGCTCGGCAAAAGCGTCTTGTTACGCACCGTCGAAGTGTTCCTCAGCCATCCCGCGACCGCCTGCCTGGTGATTGCGACGCCGATTGGTTCTAAGCCACGCGACACGCTGCCCGCCGACCTGCTGCCGATCGTCGATCAATCCGGCCGGATTAGATTGGTTGAAGGCGGCCCGACCCGCGCCCACAGTGTCCAACGGGCGTTGGAAGCATCGATGGATTTGGACTTTGTCGCCGTCCACGACGCCGCCCGGCCGCTGGTGTCGCACGACCTGATCGATCGAATCTATTACCACGCCGACATCAAGGGATCGACCGTCCCAGCCATGCCGGTGAAGCTGACAATCAAACAGGCCCGCGGCCCCCTGCCCGCACCCGTCCGAGCGACACTGCCCCGCGATGAACTGTGGGAGATGCAGACGCCACAGGTGATGCGACGGGTAAATCTGGTCGCCGCGTACGCCAAGTGTTGGCAGCCCCTGCACACCATCACCGACGACGCCCAGCTGCTGGAAGTCGCCGGCCAGTCCGTCTGGCTGGTGCCCGGCGAAGAGCGGAATTTGAAGCTGACGACGCCTAACGACCTGCACGTCGCCGAACGCCTGCTGGCCGGCGACGTTGCGACGCCGAATGAGGGGTAACGGCCGTGCGCCGATCTGTGTCTTGTTTCCCGCCCCGCCGCCCGTATGATCCGGCGTTCCAATGGGTTTAATTGTCCAGAAATTCGGCGGCACCAGCGTCGCCAACGCCGAGCGGATCCATCGCGCCGCCGCCCGTGCCGTTGAGACCAAAGAACGCGGAAACCAAGTCGTCATCGTCGTCAGCGCCATGGGCGACACCACCGACGACCTGCTCGACCTCGCCACGGCCGTCTGCACGTACGGCGAGAAGGTCTCTAACCCGCCCAAACGCGAGCTGGACCAACTGCTCGCCACCGGCGAGCAGGTCACTATCGCATTGATGGCCATGGCGTTGCACGCTCAGGGGCACGATGCCATCAGCTTCACCGGCGGCCAGATTGGTCTGATCACCGACGGCGCGTTCTCCAAGGCCCGCATCCAGTCAATTAATCACCACCGGATTCTGAACGAACTGGACGCCGGCAAAATCGTTATCGTCGCCGGCTTCCAAGGCGTCACGTCCGACGGCCACTTCACCACCCTCGGCCGCGGCGGATCGAACGCCACGCTGGTCGCGCTCGGCGCGGTCCTTAAGGCCGACGTTTGCGAAAACTACACCGACGTCGACGGCATCTACACCGCCGACCCGCGGATCGTCCCGAACGCCCGCAAGATCGATCAGATCAGCTACGACGAGATGCTGGAACTCAGCGGCCTCGGCGCGAGCGTGCTGCAGACGCGGGCCGTGGAATTTGCGAAGAAATACAACGTTAAACTCGAAGTCCGGAACAGCCAGAACAACAACCCCGGCACCTTGATCGTTGCGGAGACGCCCAACATGGAACACATCGAAGTCTCGGGCGCGGCCCTGAAAAAAGAACTCGTCCGCGTCACCATCAAGGCCGTACCCGACCAGCCTGGCGTGGCGGCGAAGATCTTCTCGACCATCGCCCAGGCGAACGTCGTCGTCGATGACATCATCCAGAACGTGCTCGACGACAACACCGCCAACATCAGCTTCACCGTCGAGCACGGCGACCTGGCCGACATTAAGCCGATCGTCGAAAAGCTCACCAAGGAGCTCGGCGGGAAGACCCAAGCGAATTACCAAAGCGACCTGAGCAAAGTCAGCGCCGTCGGTGTCGGCATGCGAACGCACACCGGCGTCGCCGAGCGGATGTTCCGAGCCTTGGCCGACGCTGCGGTGAACATTCAGAACATCACCACCAGCGAAATCAAGATCAGCTGCATCATCAGCAAGGAAGACGGCCCCAAGGCCCTTCGCGCCGTGCATGACGCCTTCGGCTTGAGCGACGCGAAGTAAGCCTCTGTGACGAAGCCCTGTGACGCCGCGGCGGAAGTTGCGGATTCTTCTATCCCCTCGCTCGCGAAAGCCCGCCCATGGCCCAGCGAACACCGCCCGAAGCGATCGCCCGTGACGCCGTGTCGATCGCCTTGCGCCAACGCCGCATCCGCCTGGTCGGCATCGGCCTGGCGATCGTTACTTTGGGCTGCACGTCAATCTGGAGCCACCGCAACGCCCCGCCGGACCCGTCGAAATGGGAAGGCATGCCGGTGGTCGTCGACCGCGTTATTGACGGCGATACGATCGTCATCAGCGGCGACGGCTTCAACCATGAACGGCTGCGACTGCGAGGCATCGACGCCCCTGAAGTCGCCCACCCCGAGCACGAGCACGACGACCACTTCGGCCCCGAAGCCCGCCGCTATTTGGAAGACCGCCTCACCAAGGCCCGCGACGCGGGTAAGCCGATCACCCTGAAATTCGACGGCACCGAACGCCGGGATCGGTACGACCGCATCCTCGGCTATGTGTATCTCGGCGACAGCGACTGCATCAACGTCGACCTCGTCCGCGACGGCATGGCCTACGTCGATCGCCGGTTCAAATCGATGCTGCAAAGCACGCTTGAGCAGGATGAGACCAACGCCCGCACGAAGGGCATCGGCGTCTGGCAAGACCTGAAACCAGAGGACATGCCCGAGTGGCGGCAGCGATGGCTGGCGAAGCTAAACCGCGTGCCCGCAAAATAATTGCAATATTCGTCAGATTTGGATTACCCTTCCCGGTGTCGTTTGTCGCATTTCAAAGGGAAAGGGATCCACAATGTCTGAGTTTAATTCACCGCCCCCCGCAGATGCCTCGACAACCACCGGCCCGGGCGCGCCCGTTTCGGTCACCCCGCCCATGTCCTACAGCGTCGGCACGGCCGGCGGCTATAGCGGCCCGCCTGCTACCGCAGACGAGAAGAACATGGCGATGCTGATCTATCTGCTCGGCATCTTCACCGGCTTCATCGGCCCGCTCATCCTGTGGTTGATAAAAAAGGAACAAAGCCCGTTCATTAACGATCAGGGCAAGGAGGTGCTTAACTTCCAAATCACAACCATCCTGGCCATGATCATCAGCATCATCCTTATCTTCGTGATCATCGGGATCTTCCTGTATTTCGGCGTGATCATCGCCTATCTCGTGCTGATGATCATGGGCCTGCTCAAGGCGAAGGAAGGCATTCCATACCGCTTCCCGTTCGCACTCCGCCTGCTGAAGTAAGAGCACCCGGGCTTTAACCACCAAGACGCCGAGAACGCCAAGAAGACGGGCGAGGATACCCATCCTTTCCTGCTCATCTTGGCGTTCTTGGCGTCTTGGCGGTGAACCATTCTTTCAAATCTTCCTACGCATGTTTGATAACTGTTCGGGTATAATCCGAGCATGTCGGATGTGCTCCGGAAGAAGCTCGCAATCTTGTCCGACGCCGCAAAGTACGATGCGTCCTGCGCCTCATCCGGCAGCCAGCGCAAAGGCAAAGCCGGCGGGCTGGGGAACACGAACAAGGTCGGCATCTGTCACAGTTACACGCCCGATGGCCGGTGCGTGTCGCTGCTGAAGATTCTGCTGACCAACCACTGCATCTACGACTGCCAGTACTGCATCAACCGCGTCACGAGCAATGTGGAGCGGGCAAGGTTCACGGTCGATGAGGTCGTCCGCCTCACCGTCGAGTTCTACAAGCGCAATTACATCGAAGGCCTCTTCCTGTCGTCGGGCATCATCCAGTCCAGCGACTACACGATGGAGGAGCTGGTCCGCGCAGCCCAATTGCTCCGCACGCAATACAAGTTCAACGGCTACATCCACCTCAAGACC
>JAQGHK010000256.1 GCA_028288875.1 Phycisphaerales bacterium
GCGACGGAGCGTCGCGCCGCCGCCAATGTCAGGGATCACCATGGACAGCCAAAAAGCCGCGGCCAGCACGTTGGGTTGAACATCTTATTGCCTTGGATACCGGTCAGGAGCCCAAGGGCGGGGTTTCCCCGCGGCTTTTATTTGCCGCGCGGCCGGCTTACAAAGACGCTGAACAGAAACTTGAGAAAGACAACCTTGCCCCTTTTGCCTTCAAACAGTCTCAAGTCGCTCGCCGCAGTGCTGTTCGTGGCCGTTGCTTCCTGTGCAACGCCTGCCCTGGCCGCGGAATTCGATACTGGCATGATCCCGGGCGGTCACATCGTGTTGCCAGCGCAACCGCCGTCCGTCACCGTGTTCGTCTTCTCCGCTCTTGACGGCTGGTCTCCGGCCGACGAGGATCTTTCGAAGCGGCTGGTGGACAAGGGCGCCGCCGTTGTCGGCGTCGACATGCCCAGCTACCTCGCCGCGATAGACAAGACCGATGGCGATTGCGTCTACCTGGTGTCGGACATCGAGACGCTGAGCCACGAGGTGATGCGCGCCGGCAAGGCTTCCGTGTACAAGCCGCCGATCCTGGCCGGATCCGGCACGGCCGGCGGGCTGGTGATGGGCATCGCCGCACAGACGCCGCCGGCGACCATCGGCAGCAGCGTCGCCGTGGACCCGACCGAGACATTTCCGTCGAAGCGCACGCTGTGCAGCGGGGCGCCCCGGCACGATACCGCCAACGGCATCGTCTACGACCTGCTGCCCGGGCAGCTTCCGGAAAAACTGAACGTCGTGTTCACCCCCGCCGGCTCGGCCGACCAGCGCGGCCACATCGACAGCCTGATCAAGCAGGCCCACGCGATCAACCTCACGCAGAGCACCAGCGCGGCTGGAGACGCGCTCGAATCGGCGGTCGATGCCTTGCTCGCGCCGGCGGCGGGATCGATTTCCGACCTGCCTATCGCCGAGTTGCCGGCAACGCCGACCGAGGACACGCTGGCCATCGTCTATTCAGGCGACGGCGGCTGGCGCGACATCGACAAATCGATCGCGACCGTCCTTCAAAGCAAGGGGATCCCGACGGTCGGGATCGATTCGCTTCGCTATTTCTGGTCCGCCAAGACGCCACAGGCCATCGCCACGGACCTGGAAAACCTGATCGCGACCTACCAGGACCGCTGGCATGTGAAGCACGTGCTGCTGTTCGGCTATTCCTTCGGCGCGGACGTGCTGCCCTCTGTCTACAATGTACTGGACAAGGCGACGGCGGCCGACATCGCACAGATTTCCTTGCTCGGCTTTTCCACCGGTGCGTCCTACGAGATTTCCGTCGAAGGCTGGCTCGGCTCCAGCAGCGGCGACGAAGTCCCAACCTTGCCCGAGCTTCACAAGATCAATCCGGCGATGATCCAGTGCTTTTACGGCGAGGACGAGGACGATACCGCCTGTCCGCAACTCGTGGGCAGCCCGATTCAGACGATCAAGACCACCGGCGGACATCATTTCGATGGCGATTACAACGGTTTGACGCAGAAGATCATTGACGGACTGCACAAGAGACTGGCGGCCCAGCCTGCCCCTTGATTTGAGATCAAAATGGTGCGGCGCCCAATTGACGCCAAAATCCGAGGGGAATTACGCCACCCTTTCAGTATAAATAGCCAAGATTCGCAGTTCATCACCCGTGCGAGGATCACCATCTCCGTTTCGGATGCTGACGGCGCTTCCTGGCCGGTGCGGAAAATCAGATCGCGCCGCGGGATATGGCAAGAGAGACGAAGGTAGGAATGTCGAATACAGACGATATGGTGATGCCGGAGCCGAACTGGCTGCGCGCCCATGCCGGCAAGGTGCTGGCAATTGCCATGGCCGCGGCGGCACTTGTAACGCTTCACCAGATGATTTCCGGGGTAGACCCGTCCGATATCCGACGGCAGGCTTTCATGCTCAGCCCACATGCCATCCTTGCCGCCATCCTTGCGACGGCAGCCAGTTTCGTGGCGCTCGGCCTTTATGACGTCATCGCCAGCCGCTCGGTCGCGCCCGGCCGCGTGGCATGGCAAACCGCCGCCTTGTCCGGCATGGCCGGCTACGCCTTTTCCAATCTGCTTGGATTCCATCTGCTGACGGGCGGCGCCATTCGTTTCCGCACCTATTCGCGCAGTGGCCTCGATGCCGGCGAGATCGGCCAGATCGTACTGCTCACCTGGCTCGCCATCTGGCTCGCCTTCGCCGTGGTGGTCTCCATGGCGCTGATCTTCGATCCCGCCGGCATTCCGCTGATGGACCTGATTCACCCGGCGGCCGATCGCCTGCTGGGGGTCGCGATCCTGCTCGGCCTCATCTTCGCCATCGTGCGTGCGCGCGGCCATGCCAGCACGATCAGCCTGTTCGGCTGGACGATCCCGCTGCCCCAGAGAAACATGATCCTGCTGCAGCTGCTGGTAGGCACGTTCGACATCGTCGCCTCCGCCGCGACGCTCTACGTGCTGCTTCCGGCGGATGTTTCGGTCGGCCCGGCGCTGTTCCTGACCGTCTATGCGACCGCGCTGGTGGTGGGTGCGATCAGCCATGTCCCGGGCGGCATCGGCGTGTTCGAAGCGACCGTCATCGCCGGCCTTGGCCTGGCGGGCCGGGCGGACGTCCTTGCCGCGCTCGTCGTCTACAGGCTGGTCTACTATGTGCTGCCTTTCATCGTCGCCGCACTCCTGCTTGCTGCGTTCGAATCGCGCTATTTCGTCTCCCGCCTGCCAACCCGCCTGTCCGCGCCGCTGCGCAGTCTCAAGACCATGATGCCGCTGATCACATCAGCCATCGTCTTCATGTCGGGCATCGTGCTGCTGCTCTCCGGTGCCACGCCGGGCATTCCCGCCCGGCTCGACGCACTTGAGGACGTGCTGCCGCTGTCGCTGGTCGAATCGTCGCATTTCCTAGGCAGCCTGCTCGGGCTGGCGCTGCTGATCGTCGCCTATGGGCTGCGCCGGCGCCTGTTCCATGCCTGGGCAATCTCAATGGTGCTGCTGGTGCTGGGCGCGCTGGCCTCCCTGGCCAAGGGCATCGACTGGGAGGAAGCGATGGTGCTCGGCGCCACGGCACTGTTCCTGCTTCTGTGCCGGGACGCGTTCTATCGCCGGGCGCCGCTGGATGTCTCGAGAGTATCCTGGCGCTGGCTCGGCCTGATCGGCCTGGTCGTGGCCGCCACCACATGGCTCGGCTATTTCTCCTATCGCGACGTGGAGTATTCCAACCAGCTGTTCTGGCAGTTCGAGTGGAGTGGTGATGCGACACGCTTCCTGCGCGCGACGATCGGGCTGGCCATCGGCGTGTTCTTCCTCGCCGTGTATCGTGTCGTCCACCAGCCCGGCGGCGGCAAGATGCGGGCCAAGACCGAGGTTCACGCCGATATCGCCGACATCGTGGCGCTCTCACCCGACACGCAGGCCAACATCGCCCTGCTCGGCGACAAGGAGTTTCTTCTGTCGCCCAGCGAGAAGACCTTCATCATGTATGGCCGGGCCGGCAATTCGCTGGTGAGCATGGGCGACCCGATCGGCAATCCGGCGGAGGCCAATGAGCTTGTCTGGCGCTTCCGCGAAGTGGCCGACAAGCAGGCCACACGCGCTGTTTTCTATGGCGTGCAGCCGGAGAACCTGCCGCTCTACCAGGACATGGGCTAGTCCCTGCTGAAGCTGGGA
>JAQGHK010000261.1 GCA_028288875.1 Phycisphaerales bacterium
GCTCCGCCTTCAGATAACGAGGTTCACGGTCCACACCTATGTCAAGCAACTTCATGTAAAGTTCGACGTCGCCTCGCGAGGCGAACTGCTCGCGGTGGTCTACAACCAGATGTTGAACGCATCGCCGGCGGAACGCCCGACGACGCAGGCAATCGAGCCAACGGAGGAGATGTCGATGCCAGAAGCGACTCTTGCAACTCCGCCGGCTGCCAGCTCTACGC
Source organism: Phycisphaerales bacterium (assembly GCA_028288875.1). Lineage (GTDB taxonomy): Bacteria > Planctomycetota > Phycisphaerae > Tepidisphaerales > Tepidisphaeraceae > RYN-431. The sequence continues at coordinate 222 of JAQGHK010000261.1, forward strand.
CAGCGATACCCGCGTCGTCCCTGCGAATGGCGGTTCTGAACAAGTTCCCGTCCTTTGATCCGAGTTGGGACGCAGGGTGCCAGCGATCTTGGTTTCGAGCCTACCAGATGCTGCTGAGCGTGACCTAATGCCATCGTTGGCCGAACTGATCGTGCTACGATCGGTGTAGATGCGTCGTTTGTTCACCCCCATTGCTATCGTCTTCGCCCTCCTGCTTTCAACCTCGCAGGTGTGCGCATGGTCCGCTGCTGGCCACACGGTTGTCGGCGCGATCGCTTACGACGTGATGAAGAAGGAGCACCCGGCCGAACTGGCGAAGGTGCTGTCCATCCTGCACGAGCACCCGACCTACGACACGCTGTCGAAAAAGGTCGATACGTCGGCTGAGAACTTCGACCGCGCTCTGTTCATGGCTGCGGCCCGATGGCCGGACGACGTGCGGTACGCAAAGGGCGGCTATTCGCACCCTGACTGGCACTACGTCGACTTCCCGATCATCGCCAAGGGCGAGAACGTTACGGGGAAGCCGCCGGCCGCCGTTAACGCGCTTACATCGCTGGCAAAGCAGACGGACGTGCTGTCGGCCAAATGGTCCGTGCCGAAAGATAAGGCGATCGCGATCTGCTGGATCGCGCACCTGGTCGGTGACCTTCACCAGCCGCTTCACTGCTGCTCGCTCTACACCGCGGCGCTGCCCGACGGAGATCGCGGCGGAAACGAAACATTCGTGCGGGTTGGAACAAAGCGGACCATTCCCCTGCACAAGTTTTGGGATGAGCTGCTGGGGTCGTCGGCCAAATACCAGGACAACGCCAACACCGCCGCCCAGCTGCGACTTCGGCCAGAGTTCGCGCGCGACAAGTTGCCGGAGTTGAGGACGCACACCACGCCCAACGACTGGGCGATCGAATCATTCGAGGCGGCATCGACCACAGCTTACATCAAAGGCACGCTCCAAGGAGGCGGGGAGAAGTCCGGCGTCGCGCTGCCCGCAACATATCCCAACGAGGCGAAGGCCGCGGCAGAACGACGGGCCATTCTCGCGGGCTATCGGCTCGCCGACGCACTTACAACGGCGGTCAAGTAGGCTCACCGCTGATCAAATGTGGAGAACTGCGTCGACGACTGGGGAGACTAGGTGTCGAAGTCGAACCAATGCCGCGCGGTGCCGTCGGCGGCATCACGCGAGCGATGTAGACGGCAGTAGCTTTCGCACCGGTTAAATACTGTCCCCGAAACGGACAGGCCGTCCAAAAGAGTGTGGGCTGCGTTCGAGCGCCCGCTGCAAATTGAACCTTCCGAAATTCTTGACTGCCAGCGCAGGGTTCACTCAACGATGGTAGCCAAAATTATTCTGAAGAATCGTGAAGTCGTTAAAATCAGCCCACCGTCACCGTTCGCATCACCGGCCGCGTAAGTGCCGGCCATACCAGATCCATTTTGGCAGATCAGGTAATCGTTGAAATCGACATTGCCATCGAGATTAAAATCGCCGGGGCGTGTGTTGTCCGGAATAAACACACGCTCGCGCTTGAATCGAAAAGACCGGCGCGAGCGCGTCGCTGCGCGGTACGCCTCGTCGGACAGCCCGACGCTACTCTGGCCGATACCGCCGGCCTGCTGCTGGCGCCGTTCCAATCGGTTACAGGGCCGCTGCTGGCCGACCGCCAATCCTCCACCCGTCCCGCCAACGACGCGGCAGATGACGCGCCCTGATCGCGTCGGTCGCCGCGAACGCCGCCCGCCGCTGTGCCAGCCTCGCCGGCCTTACTGTCCTAATATGCGAATGCCCGCTTCGAATGCCGTCGGACGGCGGTGCAAAATACGTTTGTGGACTGCGGGCGCTGCTCAGGCGCCGGAGCGAAGGCGACACGATCCCAACGCCGTTCGAACGGCCCAGGATGGGTACTAGACGCAGCCCACATTGAAGACACATCCTTGCTTTGAAGTTGACGCGAGCGGTATTTTTCAGTCGATTATGTCCGAGCCGGTCGTATCGGTTCCTCGCGGCGAGCGAAAGGAACCCATGCGGTCGAGATTCAAAGCAGTGGTCTTCGTCGTCTTCACGATGTTCGTTCAATCCCTCGACGTCGACTTCGCGCTAATCAATCCCTGCGGGCCGGAGTAAAGCGGCCGCGCGATTCTCCCTTTAATCGGCGCGCAGCGCGCCGGTTCCGCAGGACGATCACGATCACGGTGAAGCAGATCATCAAGGCTCGTTTCCGACTGAACTACATCCCCTCGTCCTCAGGCAGCTTGACCCTTCGCTTGCGTACCGTCGGCTGGAAATGCATGGCCCGACTCTATCGAACCCGAGCAATCAGCGCTACCTTGCATCACGTGTCGCTCTAATGGTCCCTGATAGATAAAAAAAATGCATACCCGCCCCCCGGGGGCCGCCACGACCCGGCCGCCGCTCCCGAAAACGGGACGCCGCGGCCGGGAACACTTTATCGTTAGCGGCTATTGGCGGCCTGCAGCGGAGCGTTCGGGCACTTGCCATTGCAGATCAATGATCCAGCCGATCGACTCGCCGAGTCGCTGCACTGCCCGCTCGGCCACGTGTCGCGAAGCCGCGCGGTGCTCGTCAGTAATGGCATCGGACAACGCGAGCTGGGCGCCAGCGAGGACCCGTCGCTGCAGCGTACAGAGTAGGTCTGGGTCCGGCGCCGCCTGCCAGATGCCGTCGAACCGGCCGTCGATCCTGCCGTGGTCCAGGTCGAGGGTCCGCTCTAGGACCGCCGGCTCCGGCAGGGCCACGGTTGCGGTCTGACGCGCTTCATCCCGGTGGATGATTCTTGCCTTCTCAAGGTCCGGTCCCAGCAGCACCGACCCCGGGCCGGACCAGTGGACCGTCAGCTCCCCGAGATACCCGCGGACGGTGACGCTCAGTTCACTGTGAACCGTGATACGTGTCGTCACCAGTGTCGCCAGCGATTGGATCTGCTCCACGGTCAGCACGGTATCGGAAGGGTGCGGGGGCGGCCGGTCCCGGCGGAGCAGGTGGACGGCCAGCAGGGTCACCAGCGTAGTCGCCGCCAGTAGTACGAGGATGAGATTGCGAAGCATCGGACTCCTTGGGGGTGAGAGGATCGGGCGGCATCGCCCGGCGCTGGTCGCACCGGACGGCCGCCCACAGCAGAATGAGCGCGAGGATCAGAACGAGCAGGGGCATCGGGTCCTTTGAGGTAAAGGGGTAGTCAGTAGTCTTCCGGGAGCAGCACGCACGTGCTGGCCCGCTGGCCGTCGTCGCCGACGGCCTCGGTGATCACCCAGACCTTGGTCCGGTTTTCGAGCGTGTAGGCCGACAGCAGGCGGGCACCGCTGAGCAGCGCGTCGTCATTGGCGGCCTTGTCATGGTCATCCAGATCCCCCCAGTCGCCCGCCGCATGGCGGGCAACCAATGGAAGGGATGAAGTCTTGGCCTTCGCAAGCGCACTCAGAGCCGCCGGTGTCGCCACCAGCCGGCCCAGCGCAAAGCGTGGGGGCATATCGGTCTCCTTGATGGTTAAGGGTGGTGAATCCGCCGCTAAAGCACGGCCAGCTCATCGCCGGCCAGTTGCAGCAGCACGTCGCGGGAGGGTTGCTGGTCGCGCAGGACCAGCGCGAAGCGGGACAGCATCAGCCCGGCGGCGATGCTCGCCGCGTACAGCGTGCTGCGGCCAGTGCAGGGAGCGGGGTGGGCCCGGGCATCGTCGAACAGCGTCGTCGGGTAGTAAGCGTCCGAGCCCGGCATCGTGCTGGTGAGCACGCGCAGGGTCTCGCCCGCCATCCGTCCGTCGACGAAGAGGGCCGCCTGGTGACGAACCGTCTCGAAGATGATCCGCCGCCCGGCCATCGCGTCCACGCAGGCGAACACCGCCAGCTTCGGACGGAGTGGATCCCGCAGGCAGGATAGGTCCCGATCCGACGACCGCGTGAACCGCCGGTGCTGAACGTCGACGATGATCTCCGGCAGCAGCACCCGGCAATTAAGGGCTACGGCCTCGACCTTCGTTTGCCCGATCTCGGCCGGGCTGAATCCCTGCACCGCCAGGTTCTCGACGGCGACGGTATCGTCATCGATGAGGGTCAGGGCGTCCGCACCCATCGCCGCCAACTGCAGCGCCACCTGCCGGCCGATGGCGCCCACGCCGACGACCAGCACGTGGTACAGGGCCAGTGCCGCCGGCGGCACCAGGTCCCGCTGGCGGATGGCGCGATCGATCGGGACTTCAGCGGGCCTATCAGAGGACATAGTCGCGTTCATCGGGCACCTCCAGATCCAATGCCGCGTCATCGTCGTCCAGCCCGTGAAGCTCCTCGTCCCACCAGCCGCGGCGGATCGGGCCGATGTCGGCGCCGATATCGGCGTCGGAGGCGTCGTGCAGCTCCATCAGCCCGTCGAAGGCCCGGGCCGTCGGCTGACTGACCAGCTGCTTCAGATCCTCGGCCCACTGGGCGATCTGAGCTGGCAGGGTGGCGCCTTGGGTGTGCAGCCACATCGGCAAACCCGCCCAGTCCAGCTCCACCGGGATCTCGACCGCCGTCTTCACCGGCCCGGTCAGCTGCAGTCGGGCATACCACTCGCCGCCGCGGGCCAGGATCAGCATGACGCTGAAGTCGGCGCCACTGAAGCAGCGGGCAAAGGTCCGCTCGTCCGTCCCGCTGGGATGCGCACTGCTGCCCGGGTGCGTGTGCACCCAGACCCGCCCGCAGCGCGAGGGCGGAACGCCCCCGTCGGCCATATGGTCGATCAGGTCCGCCACCGCCTCGTCGTCAAAGACGACGGTCACGGCCGTGCACTCCTGGCGGACCAGCAGGATGTCCTCCAGGACCAGCGGATCGGCCTCACTGGAGAGTCCGAACCCGCCGACTTCCGTGCCGGCGGCCTGGCAGAGATAGGTCAGCTTCATAAACGCCGCCGGCCGCAGCAGGAGCCGCGGCCGGGAAAGGGGTCGGATGATGGGAATAACCTGCATCAAAGATGTTGAAGGCGTCCTGGGCGCAGGCAACGGTTTAAGTCTGGATTTGCTCATGGTGCAGTGCCTCACAGGGTTGGAGTAAAGGGGGTTGAGGGTCTTCTTCGTCGGTGTCGTCGTCGGTGTCGTCTTCTTCGTCCGCCCTGGCCTCGCGTTCGGCGAGGCAGTCCCGGCAGACGAGGTCGTGACCGTCTTCACGGAGACAACGGCGACAGTGGCTGCTGTCGCAGTCGGCGCAAGACGCTTCGCAGCTGCCGCACATGGAGGTGCCGCAGTCTTGGCAGCCGTAGAGGTCGTCCTCGCCCACGAGGTCGTCGCACTCCTCGCAGCGCCGGCCGGTCCACCGGTCCAGCCGCACGTACGGACTGGCCTCGTTGTAGGTCAGGAGCACCTGCCGGGTGACGACCAAGGCGTCGTACAGGCGGCCCTCGGCTAAAGCCGCCCGCAGGAGCGGGCCGCCGTCGCCGAAGCAGATGCACCCGCCCTGGACGTGGGGGTGGGTGATCTCGTCATTGCTGGCCGAGGGATTGGGTTCCAGCGCCTCGGCCGTCACCGTATCCCCGTCGAGCCGGCCCCGGCCCAGCCGGGACAGGTCGACCACCAGCCGGAAGCGGCCCAGGGCCACGCCCTCGAGCACGACCGGTTCGGTGACGACTGCGACCGAGGACAGGTCATCTGCGATCTCCAGGCCGTTGAACTCTTCGTCCAGGGCGATCAGGTCGCGGTAGACCGAGGCTACCGTGGCCGGTGAGGGAATGACGGGCAAGGCATGGTGCACCGAGCCCAGGGTGTACTGGAGCTCCCGCAGTTCGCCGGCGAGGCGGCTCGTGAGGGTCCGCGTGGCGACGCGCCAGCGGTGGACGGTGCAGTGCATGTGCTGACGCTCGAGGGTCTGCAGTCGGCGGAGCCGGTGCATGACATGAGCCAGCGTGGTCAGGACCGGATCCGGCGGCGGGGGCCGCAGGGCAAGGGTCGTCTCCAGGTGCAGGGCCAGTCGAAGGCGCGGGTCGCGCCTGGGCGGGGCATGGGCAGAAGGCATGGCAATCTCCTCGGGTAGAGACAAACGCAGCGGGGCCGGCGCATCCGTGCGCCAGCCCTGCTGCGGAATGAACAAGAACACTACGCCGCGACAAGACGGACTCCGGCGATCTTGGCCCCGGCAATCTTCGTCGGCGTGATCGACACCCGGCAGCCGGGGGTGAGGACCTGCTCCCGCGTTGAGGGCAGGCGGTCGACGCGGATGAGGTAGTCCTCGGCCCGGCGGCCGGGGAGCTGGCGGTCAAAGAGCTGGCCGATGGTGGTGCCGTCGGACACGTCGAGCAGGGCGGCGAAGCCGCCGCCGTCACAGTTGATGAACGTGATGGTCATGAGAATTTCCAGTTGAAAAAGGGAAAACAGGAATGGAACAGAACGAATAGGCAACGGGTCAGAAGAGCACGGTCGTAGACCTCCTTTAAGTGGAATTGGGCTTAGAGCGGTGGGACCGGCACGGCGGGCGTGAGGCTGCGCTGGTGGGCCAGCCGTTTATGGCGTGACGCGTGCTGGGGCTTGGTCGCCATCGATCAGGCAGTGTGATCGATGGGTCGGTGCTATTGATCTAATAGTAGACGAGGGGCGCGTTGTCGAAACTACATATGTAGTGACAGACACCAAGGGCGGGACGGTTGTATGGAAGTTCACAACGTTTTGAGCAGTTCGTACGAAACCAAACCGCCGCGTGCGTCGGAGTCGGTAAAGGGTACTATTTCATGATGTGCAGCAAGGAGCGGCGGGGCCTCTGACGCCCCGGCAGATAGTCGACCAGAGCCTCATCGACGCGCACGCCGTCTGCGGTAGGGCCTCGCGGCCTGGACCCGCGCGGCCGATGTGCCGAAGCTGGCGACAAACTGGTCCAGGTGGCTCATGGCTAAACCCCTTCACTCTATATTGACGCGTTTTCGGCAAAGATTTAGGGCCGCTGGTTCGCGTTACGGGTCTTGGTGACGGCGAGCGCTTTACACGCGCAAACGCCGGGAGTGGTCCAACCGCTGCCTGGTCGTTCGATCCTCGACTTGGAGCGTGGCTGGATCTGGCTGAACGTGCCGGGCGGCTACGTCTATGTCAGGAGCCCGGATGACGTCCGCAAGGTCGATAAAGCCACGGGCGGTCAACATGATCAGACCCATGGTTCCCGTCATCGTGCCGACGGAGGCCGTCTTGTTTTAGCGCCGCCTGCCGCCCGCGTAGCCCGGACGCTGGTATAATCGGCTATATGCTGGGGGTTAAGTCGAGCGGACATCCCGTTCGGCTCGCAGCCGCAGGGCCTCCAGTACGCGGTCCTAGGTGCAATTCCGCTGCCAGCGGCGGTAGCGGTCGTGAGACGTCTTGCAGGAGCCGTAGCTTTCGGGCAGGTCACGCGGGGCGGCCCCGCTGAAGAGCATCCAGAAGATGTCGTTGGCGCCGCATCGGTAGTCCGGCCAAACTCTGTCGGGGGACAGCGTCTCACTCCTGAACTGACATTGTGTTGCCTATGACATCCGAGCCTAATAGACTCACTAGAAGTTACTCACGTAGACGTAGAGCCGTAAGTGGCATTTGAAAAAAAAACGGAACCTCATCTTCAATTCCGGGACGTGGTCGAAGTCGGTGATCTTGACGCGAGGACTGCTCGTTATGGTCTAGAGCGCGGCGGCGAGGTCCTTGGCATGCCAACGACGGCCGGCCGCGGCGATTATCGTCGCTTTGACCCTTGGCAGGGGCGAGTCTGGTCACCGTGACACAACTCGTGAGTTCGGGCGTCAAGCTGAGGTATGCCGAGCCTTTCCCGGCGGCGATTGAAAACGAAATGTTTACCGACCACCGGCCGGCCTGCCCCTTTAAATCGGAGCGTGATCGTCCGTGCCTGCTTTGGCTGATCAGCCGACGACGGATCGAGGTGTAACGAACCCCGCGCGCGCGTTTCACGGGCAGTGATTCTCGCGATTTGCATTACGACCTTCTGTACGCGCGTTTCGTTCGCCCTAACAAGTACGACGTGCCCGATAACTTTAAATCACCGTCTGCTGGGACCTTACGAAGCTCGGGCGTCAGCTTCTGGACCGCATGCACGGCCGTTTTATCGGTTGACGTTATTCGTGTCGGCTTGGGCGTGGGACCGGGATCAGGTGCGCAGTGGCGGGCGACGCAAACGCGTGGCCGATGCGCCAGACGGAGTCGACGCAGGAGCTGATCGATGGCGAAAAAAAAAGTCACAAAGCGGGGCACACCCCAAAGGACGGCGGCCCAAACCAAGGCCGCCCGCAGCAATGGCGCAAAAAGCAAGGGCCCCCGCACGGCGGTGGGCAAAGCGGCCTCTTCGCAGAACGCTCTTAAACATGGCCTTTTTGCGCGGAGACTTATGCCGCGCAACGATGTAATCGACGCATCGCTCTACGCCCGCCACTATAAAAATCTCATTGCCGATTACCGTCCCGTGGACACTCAGGGGCTTGAGGTGCTGGCGACCATTGCCTGCGATCAGGTCCTGCTGATTCGGCTGCGGAAAGCGGAACAGGCTATGCTGAAGCCGCCGCTCCGCGGCGATGAGATAGAAATTTTGAGGCTGTTGCGCGACGACAAGAGGTTCCTTCGGAATATGAAAAAAGCGATCCTCTTTTTATGGGGCGACGGCCGCACCAAGGCGATGTCCTCCTGGGCCGCCGACGGAATTGCTACCAGAGTTCGCGATCGTGTCCGGGAGGTGGTTCGCGATGTAAAAATGGTCCACTTCGGGCAGGGCGAGTTTGGATCCCATGCGTACGGGGATGAAGTCGACGGGCACAGCGATACCACGGACTATGAACTCAACCCCGAGCCGGGTGAAACGGAGAACGCGTACAAGCAGCGCTTGGCCGACGCTTTCCGGGCGCTCAAAGAAGACATGAACGAGGGGGCGGCCGACCCCGAGGAGACGGCGAAGGAGCGAGACTTCTTAGAGAGGTTTGAAGCATTGGGTGACCAGATCGGCCCCCTGCGGGACGTCGACCTGATCGTGGGCGTGCTGACTGGAGAACAGAAGCTCGCTCCGGAGGCCCTGACAATCTGGTTGGCGATGTTTGCCAGTATCGCTGAAGGCACCCGTCTCGCATGCGCGACTTGGAAGCGGAAATTGGTTCGGCAGGCGGCCCCGGAGGCGGCGTTTCTCTTCGCTCTGTCCAAGGCGATGGCACCGCTGATCAGTGTGCGACACTACATTTCGATGGTCGAGAACACGATCCTGCGGCACCAGAAGCTGATCATGAGCATGGTCGAGCAGCGTCTCCGCCAGGAATCGGCCAATGCGTTGGCCCGGCGACGCGGAACGGACTGACCGACGACCCGGAGCACGGGACACGATTCTCGGTGACCTGCCTGACAGCCTGAACCTTTTTACGCAGCGTTGATTCGCTGCACATCGCGAAAAAATGGGCAATGCAATTGATCGTGCGACAACCCCTGCGCCGCTGATGTGAAGGGTGATGCCGTCATGGATGGCGAGGCCGCTGTCCACGTCACTGTTGGCGGCACAGGTAAACGTCGATCGGTCCGCAAGACCCGAGCTTCCACATCGAGATCCGACGGAATTGACGCATTCCGCGTCGGGCAGGTCCGCGCGTGAATGCCGCATAGTTCGGCGAGAGATAAACCCCGCAGGTCGATCACACGCCGGCGGCCCACGGTCAATCCCGTCGGCGGTGGGAAATACTACTAGTTGTTCGACACGACGTCGCGGCCCGGTGCACCGGGCGCGTCGTCGTCCTGCGCGACGACGGCATGTCGCCTCCGCTGTCGAACGGGCCTTCTGTCGGCTGAAGTCCGGATGACGGATGAGTGGCAGCAGACGTCAATACGAAAAGAGCATTTCCTCTAAACGAACCCAAGCTCTGATGCTGAAAAAAATGGAAAAAAAAGGGGTATACGCAGAATCATGACGCGATGGCTAGAGTAATTTGCGAAAACGAACCCGAGCGTCCGCATCCTTAGAAGTTAACGACGGCCCCTTCGGCAAGGGCGAGCGCCTCGCCATACGCCCAGGCATTCAAAATGCTGCATTTCCCGACGTTGGTCCGCAACGTTCCGCACCTACATCGCCGTGATGCTTGTTGTCGTTTTCGCCAGCGCCTCTGACCCTCCCCCTTCAAACGAGTCCGGCTGCGACGTGAAGATAGCGGCCACTTTGAAGGGAGCTGATTGTCGAAGAATTGTCACAAGCCCGAGCAGATCATCGCCAAGCTGCGTGAGGTCGAGGTGGAACGGTCCCAGGGGACGCCGGTGGCCCAGGCGGTGAAGAAGATCGCGGTGACCGAGCAGACGTATTACCGGTGCTGCAAAGAATACGGCGTTCTGAAGGTCGATTAGGCCAAACGACTCAAGACGCTCGAGCAGGAGAACGCACGCCTGAAGCCGCTGCTGGCCGATGCGGAACTGGACAAGGCGATTCCGAAAGAGGCCGCCTCGGGAAACATCTGAGCCCGCGCGAAGCGGCGGGCCGCGGTCGGTCACGTGCGTCGCACGCTCGGGCGGTCCGGGTCTCCGAACGCCGGGCGTGGCGCGTCGGCTGGGGAGCGATGACGTGCTTGAGCGGCTGACCGACCGGTTCGTGAACCGTGGCGTGTCGGATCACTTTCGCAGCGACACGGGGCTGAGTTCACGGCCACGGCGGTTCGGGAATAGCTGGCGAAGGTGGGCGTAAAGACGCTGTACATC
>JAQGHK010000228.1 GCA_028288875.1 Phycisphaerales bacterium
CCGACTTGGAAAGACGCACTCGGCACGCTCAAGAAGAACATGAACGATCTCGCGACCACCTATGGCAAGGACATCTTGTTGGCCGAGGTGGCTTACCCGTTCGCGCCGGTCGATCAGATCGAAGGGCGCGAAAGCATGGAATGGCCGATGTCGCCGCAGGGACAGGCCGATTTTCTCAAGGCCACCGAAAAAGCCATGGCCGGCGTTCCGGGCGGACATGGTTTGGGCTATGTCTGGTGGTACACCGATTCGATCCTGGTTCCGGACAAACAGATCCACATTTGGCGGCAGGGCAATGAAGCCCTGTTCGATCACGATGGCAAACCGCTGCCGGCGATGAAGCTGTTGGCCGCGGAGCCGTGAAAGCCTTGTCAGCGCTGAGCGTCCCTATTCGGGCACGTTCCCGACATGAGCCCGCAAGTATCGCGCGGTCATGCTGTGGCGCGACGCCGCTACCCGTGCTGGCGCGCCAGTGGCGACGATTTGTCCGCCGGCGTCGCCCGCGCCCGGACCCACATCGATCACCCAATCGCTGGCCGCGATGACATGCAGGTCATGTTCAACGACGATCACCGTATTGCCCGCGGCCACCAAGCCATCCAATTGGATCAGCAGTCGTTCCACGTCGGACGGGTGCAGGCCGGTGGTGGGTTCGTCGAGGATGTACAGCGTCTGCCCGCGGCCGACGCGTTGAAGCTCGGTGGCCAGCTTTATTCGCTGCGCCTCGCCGCCGGATAGCTCGGTCGCCGGTTGGCCGAGCCGCAAATAACCGAGGCCGACTTCGCGCAGCACCGTCAGCGCCCGATGTACCGCCGGCTCGTCGGCGAGGAACTGCCAGGCCGTATCTACCGTCATGCCGAGCACGTCGGCGATGTTCTTGTCGCGGTACGTGATCTCCAGCGTCTTGGCGTTGTAGCGTTTGCCTTGGCAGACCGGGCAGGGGGCGTACACGCTCGGGAGGAACAGCATTTCGACGAAGACAAAGCCTTCGCCATCGCAGTTTTCACAACGGCCCTTGGGCACATTGAAGGAGAAGCGGCCGGCGTCGTACCGGCGGGCCTTGGCGGCCTTGGTGGATGCGAACAGCTTCCGGACCTGATCGAACAGGCCGGTATAGGTTGCAAGATTGGATCTCGGCGTGCGACCGATGGGCTTTTGGTCGACGCGCACCAGGCGATTGATGGCTTCCATGCCCGCAACGATTCGCCCGCTGGTCGGCACGGCGGCGTCTTCCAATGCGTCGTTTTCGTCGTCCTCGGCAGGCACCGCATGGCCGAGATGGTCGGCGACGAGCTCAACGAGGGCTTGGCTGACCAGACTGGATTTGCCCGATCCACTGACACCGGTCACCGCCGTCAGCAGGCCGATAGGGAAATCCGCACTGAGCCGATGAAGATTGTTTCGGGTGACGCCTTCGAGCTTGAGCCATCGTGCGGGCTCACGCGGCTTGCGCGTTTGCTGAGCAGCCTCTGCAAACAGATGTCGCCGGGTTTGCGACGCGGCGATCTTTTTCAGACCTTCGGGCGGGCCGCTGTAGAGGATCTCACCCCCGTGCTCGCCGGCGGCAGGGCCGACGTCAACGATCCAGTCCGCCCGGCGGATGACGTCGATCTCATGTTCTACAACGAACAGCGAATTTCCGGCGGCCTTCAGGTTATCGAGGGCTTTCATCAGCGCTTCGGTGTCGGCCGGGTGAAGGCCGGCGCTGGGTTCGTCCAAGACGTAGACGACGCCGAACAGATTGGAGCGAACCTGGGTCGCGAGGCGAAGGCGCTGAAGTTCGCCCGGTGAGAGCGTCGGGGTGCTTCGCTCCAACGTGAGATACCCCAGCCCAAGGTCCATGAGCACCGATAGCCGCGCCCGCAGATCGACGGCGATGCGCCGCGCGACCTCCACTTTCTCGGGGTGCAGCTTCTGAAGCTTCGTCCATTGCGCTTCCGTACAGTCGGCCGACGGCCGGAGCATTTCGGCCAGCTTGGCCAGTGGAAGACGAGACAGTTCGGTAATATCGAGCCCGCAGAATTTTACGCGCAGCGCCTCGGGACGCAGCCGCTTGCCGCCGCAAGTGGGGCAGTCTTGGCCGATCATGAACTGAAGGGCCCGCCGTTTCATTTGCGGGCTGTGCGTCGTCGCAAAGCTGTGCAGCACATGCCGTTTGGCGCTGCTGAAGGTGCCGAGGTAATTCGGCGGCTCTTTGTGCTTCAGGGCCGCGCGCGTCTCGGCCGGTGTGTAGCCGGGATAGACCGGAACCTGTGGCTGATCGTCAGTGAACAGAATCCAGTTGCGATCTTTTTTCGACAGCTGCCGCCATGGATTATCGACGTCGTAGCCCATCGAAACCAGGATGTCGCGCTGATTCTGCCCGCCCCAGGCGGTTGGCCATGCGGCGATCGCCCGCTCTCGGATCGTCAACGAGTCATTGGGCACCATCGACTTTTCGGTCACGTCATACACCCGGCCGAGTCCATGGCACTGCGGACAGGCGCCTTCCGGCGTGTTCGGCGAGAACCCCTCGGCGTAGATGATCGACTGGCCGGGCGGGTATTCGCCTGCGCGGGAATAGAGCATGCGCAGAGAGTTCGAGATGGTCGTGACGCTGCCCACGCTGCTACGCGTGCTGGCGGTGCCGCGCTGTTGCTGCAGTGCGACGGCAGGCGGCAGGCCGTCGATGGAATCCACGGCCGGCACGCCGGTCTGATCGAATAACCGCCGGGCGTACGGAGCGACGGATTCCAGATACCGGCGTTGCGCTTCGCCGAACAGTGTGCCAAATGCCAGCGACGATTTGCCAGAGCCGCTGACGCCGGTGAAAACCACCAGCGCGTCGCGCGGGATGTCGACGTCGACGTTCTTAAGATTGTGCTCGCGTGCGCCGCGGACGCGAACAAACCCATCGTGTTTCATTGCGCGATAATAGGTTGCCCGGCCGGCGGGGTCATTCAATTTGTCGATTCGAGAAGGCCGTTTACGCCAGCGTGTTGTGCTGCGCCATCGCCGACTGGCTGCCGCGGCTACGGTCCATGCCGCGATAGGAGCCCGGCGTGCGTCCCATTTTCTCACGAAAGACCGCGTTCATGTAAGACGTGCTGCCAAAGCCTGCCCGTATGGCAATAACCTTCAGTTCCAGGCGGGTTTCGCAGAGCAGTTGCACCGCTCGATTGAGCCGGACCCGGACGATCTCGCCGTTGATCGGGCGCCCCACGGTTTTTCGGAATCGTCGTTCGAGTACGCTGCGGGAGACCAGCGCCTGCCGGACCACGTCATCGACGGCGATGTTGTCCGACGCGTGGTCGCGGATGAACCGTAAGGCTGTCACAACGACTTGATCGTCGACGGCAAGAATATCCGTCGACGCCCGGCTGAAGACGCCGTTGGGCTCGACCCACACGGTTTCGGTGGGCGGGCTGCCGCCGTCCATTAGTTTATCCAGCACAGACGCTGCCATGTAGCCGCGCTGCTCGTCGTTAATGATGACGCTGGACAACGGGGGGCTGCAGATCTGGCAGATCTGCTCGTCATTGTCCGCGCCCACGACCGCAATTTCGTCCGGCACGGTCACGCCCACCCGCAGGCAGGCTTCAAGGAACTGCTGGGCCATCAAATCGGTGCTGCACATGACGCCGGTGGGCTTCCGGCGGTGTTCAATCCAAGTGCACAGTTCGCTCTGCTGCTGTTCCCATCGCTCCGGGCCGCCCGTGCCGGCATAGGGATAGTCCATCGTGTAGACGTCGCACGCGAAGCCCACCGCTTCAAGTGCGGCGCGAAAGCCGTCGCGGCGCAGCGTAGACCATGCGTGCTCGGCATATTCGATGAACGCGAACGACGTGAAGCCCCGTTCCACCAAGTGATCTGCCCCGGCTTTGCCGACGGAAAAATCGTGGGTTCGTACAAGCGGGACGCCGGCATCGCTCAATACGCCGATGACATCGACAACCGGTATGCCGACGCGAGATAAGGATTCCAGCTTCTGATCGGCGATGGCCGCAATGATCCCGTCGCCTTGCCAGCGGGTCAGCCAACTGTCGAGCGATTTTTCGACGCCGAAGGGCTTCAGGTAGATCGCCCACGGCTCGTGCTCGTGCATGTATCGCGCGACGCCGCCCAGCATGCGTCGCCGAGGTGCGGTGGAGGATTCGACGACGAGAGCAACGCGTCGTGGGCGCTGTTTGGATTGCATTCCGCTCGATTCGTTACGGCCTGCGTCATGCTAGCACGGGGTGCCGCAAAAGCGCAATTCCCGGATGCAAATCAACGGCAATGAATAAAGAGGGCCGAAAATAGGCTGGTTGCGGGAAAAACCCACGACAGGCGTGTGACGCGAATGCGTAATCGATCGGTCCGCTTAGCCGGCAATTGGATGGAATCCGGATTCGCGTTTTCTCAATAACGTACTTCGTCGGACGACTTGTCTGATGAGTCTTCGGGGCAATAGCGGTGTGGCCCCGGACTGTGTGCATACAAAGCTCGCGACCGCGGCCGCACCGAGTTGGATGTGCTGGACGGGATCGTGGCGAAGGACACCGATGGCCAGCGCAGCGGTGAAGGCGTCGCCCGCGCCGATGGTATCGAGGACCGAGATTGGATCGGCGGCCATTCGGTGAATGCCGTTCGTATCGACGATGAGACTTCCTTTAGATCCGCAGGTCATGGCAATAACGCGAAGGCGTCCTTTCGCGAGCAGTTCCAACAGGCCCAGCGTCGGATCTGTATTCAGGTTCAGCATGCCGGCCAGAAGCGGCCACTCTTCATCATTGAGCTTCAGCACGTCGGCGTATTGAAGCGTTTCATGAATCACCTCGGCGGTGCAGTGCGGTTGCCGGATATTGACGTCGAAGACCTTCAGACAGTCGGAACGCGCATCGGCCAGGAAGCGTTGGATCGTGCCGCGCGAGGTTGCGGACCGCTGCGAGAGTGACCCGACGCAGACACAGTCGGCCCGCCGCGCCAGTGCACCGAGCGCGGCAGTCCATTCCAAATGGTCCCAAGCCACCTTTTTGCGGATCACGTACTGCGGCTGCCCACTGCAGTCGAAAGTGACCTCAACCAAACCGGTCTCGAGGGCATTTCGCTGAACATAGTCAGCGCTGAGCCCGATACGGTTCAGCCACGCGATCAACCGGTCGCCTGCGTCGTCAGATCCGACGGCGCTGACGACGTGCGCCTCGGCATTCAGTTGGCTGACATGAAAAGCAAAGTTCGCGGGCGCGCCGCCGGGTAGTGATGCGCCAGGCAAATGATCCCACACGAGTTCGCCTAATCCGACAATACACGGCCTGCCCGAGCTCATTGGTTCCTTGAGTACGAATGGAAGATAACCAAACCGCGGCGTCAAATTCAGTTATTGATCGTCCGCGGGTCCCAATATTTCAGGTTCGTTTTATCGGCGATAAAATGGGGCTCGAATTTGGGATTGACGTCCTTGGGCAGCATGGGTTCGGCATGGCCGTCCACGAAAACGATGCACCCAAAGCCGTTGTGCCGAAGGCCGCTGACCCCTTCGTTGCCGGTCGTCGTCGCAGTCGCGGATGGCGCGGCATGCGGCCACCACAAACTGAAATTGGCAGGGGGGTTAGTGTCGGCAACCATCATGCATGTCGAGGTCGAGCGTACCTGCGTGACACGCATCCAGTTTTTCGGCTTGATGAACGGTATGTATCCATAATCGGGCTGGCCGTAGGTGGGCGCGGCATCATGGTACGGATAGTGCCCGAGGAAATAAGCGTTATAGCCGTAGCTGACGTGGTCCTCGTCGAAGTGGAACTGCCAGACCGTGCCATTGCCACCAACGGGCATGCCGGCCATGTCGGGGCACTCGAAGATCGCTTTAGACTTAATGTAGGGCATGATCGCGTCACCCCAAAACAAGCCGCTGGGCGTGTTGTCTTGCTTGTGCGGCGGGAAGACGCCTTTGAATTCGTTGAGGTACATGCCCATACCCAGACCGATCTGCCGGAGATTGCTCAGACACGCCATCTTCCTAGCGGCTGCTCGTGCGCGGTTCAGCGACGGCAACAAGATAGAAATGAGCAGCGCGATAATTCCGATGACGACCAGAAGTTCAACGAGCGTAAAGCCGTGTTTCACCGGGCCGCCGTGAGCAGTCGCGTTGCGCATGATTCCCTCGCTGTAGAAGCACTCGAATTTGCCGCCGACGGGTCCGCAGAATTGATTTTTGGAATCGGACCAATCGCCTCAGAACGACGCTGCGCTGCACGGGAACCTGTCAGGTCGAACATCGTGCAGCTACTGCGTCTCGCCGAGATGAAGATAGAACTCGGCCATCAACCTGTCAAATACATTTGCTTGTCAGGTAGGCGAAGTTGTTAGATTTAATACTGTCAGGCGAATGGACTTCTTTAAAGCAGGACGAGGCCGCTATGGATCGGTCCACGTT
>JAQGHK010000287.1 GCA_028288875.1 Phycisphaerales bacterium
GAGGTTGTTTGATTTCTTCCTTCGTGTTCTCCGTGCCTCCGTGGTGAACACTCCTTTCATTCGGATTCACCGGCATGACGCTCGATTCACCCATTCTCGCCCTCTGGCTGACGCCTGTGGCGGTGCTCGCGCTGCTGGCGGCGGGGCGTTGGCTGTCGGCGCTCCCTCGATGGCTGCTGCGGGCGGCGGTGTTGCTGCTGCTCGCGGCGATCGTGGGGCCGGGGGTGCGGTGGGAACGGCCGCTGAATGTTGCGGTGATCGTGGACGTGTCGCCGTCGACGCGGGGGGCGACCTTTCGGGATCCGCTGTCGCTGAAGACGCGGCTGACGCCGCTGCTGGCGGGGCGGCCGTACACGGTTCACTATTTTGCGGACGGGTTGCAACCGACGGCAACCGAGCCGGCGGCGAAGCAGACGCGGCTGGAGGTGTCCGGCGACGCGGACGCCGTGGTACTACTGAGCGACGGGCGATTTGAGCGGCCGGCGAATGCGCCGCCGACGTTTGCGGTGATGGACCCGGCTTTAGACGCGCCGGCGGATGCGCGAGTGCGGGGCGTGCGCCGGATCGAAAGCGGCTTGGCCGTGGACGTCATCTCCGCCGGGCCGGGGCGGCCGCTGCAGGTGAACGACTCACCGATACAGACGCCGGCGGCGGGGCCGGCCGTCGTTGCGGTGCCGTGGAACGCGCCGAAGGATAGCTTCGATCGCGTCGGCTACGCGGCGGGAGATTTGTGGCCGGAGAATGACGCGGTGCGGGTGCCGGCGATGGTGCAGGCGGTGACGCGGTGGGCCGTCGATCGGTCGTTGCCGGGGTTTAATCGCGTAGCGACGGCGAAGGTGTCGCCGCATATTTCTTCGTATCTAAATGTCAGTTCGATCGTCGTGCCGAGCGCCGAGGCGGCCGAGCTGCCGTTGCCGGCGGCACTCGGCTACGTGCGGACGATGGGCGGCACGCTGGTCGTGGCTGGGTCGCTGGACGCGTTGCCGGCGCCGCTGCGGGTGGCATTGCCGTTGGCCATGGAACCGCCGGCGGGGCCGCAGGATTGGATCGTGCTGCTGGACGCCAGCGGATCGATGGCGAGCGCCGACGGTACCGCGACGCGCTGGGCCCGCGCGATCGCCGCGGCGCAGGCGGCGGTGGATCGATTGCCGGATAAAGCGCGGGTGACGCTGCTGCGCTTCGCCGGCGACGTGCGGCCGATGGCGCAGGGCGTGTCGGCCGTGGAAGCGCGGCAGGTATTGGCGGCAGCGGCGGGCGATGCGCCGTCGGGGCCGACGGGTTTGCGGGCCGCGCTGGAATCGCTGGCGAAGCGGACGGGTGAATTGTCTTCGGTTTCGGCGGCAGCGAGGTCGGCCGCGCGAGTGCTTCTGTTGACCGATGGCGACGCAGAGCTGGGCGACGTGGATGCGCTCGCTCAAATGCTCAAGGCGTCGCAGTTGACCGTCAGCGCCGTCGTCGCGGCGCCATCGAACGGATTGTCGAAGTTGTGCGTCGCCACCGGCGGCCGTGTGACGACGAGCACCGCGCCGGCAGACTGGTCGCGAGCCTTCGGCGGGCTGACACGATCAACCGATGTGCCAACAAAGGCGGCCGAGACGCTGACCGGCGCTGGCCTGTTTACCGGGCGAAGCTTCGCATCCTCGGCGCGCTGGACCGCCTCTCTCAAAGAGGGTGCGGAGTTGCTGATGACCGCCAACGGCGAGCCGGCGGCCGCGGCGTGGAAAGTGGGCGATGGCCAGGTCGTGGCGATTGCGGCCGAGCTGAGTGATCAGGATCTCGCTGCCATCGCGACCAAGCTGGACCGCGTCGTGGTCGATCCGCGATTCGCCGCGACGTTTGACGAGGCCGCCGAGCAGTGCGTGCTGATGGCGACCGATGCACACGGGCCGATGAATGGATTGAAGCCGCAGCTGATTCGCAGGGATGACATCAGGAACTTCACGCAGACCGCGCCTGGCCGCTACACGGCGGTGATGCCGCGGATGTATGAGCCGTCGATCGTGATGGTGCGCGTGAAGAAAGACGTGGTGGCCACGCAGCAGATCATCGGCCAATACGCCCCCGAGTTTGACGCCATCGGGAATGACCGCGACGCCTTGGCCGAGATAGCCCGCACGACGGGCGGGGCGGTGATCGCGGCGGGCGACCATCGGCCGATCGCGTTTCCAATTCGGCGGGAAGTGAAGCCGATTCGCACGGCGTTGCTGGTTGCTTCGATCGCCTTCGGCCTGGCCGCGGTGTTCTTCCTGCGACGTTCGTCGAGCGTGAGCCGTATTTCGTAGGGGCGACATGCATGTCGCCCGTGATTGTCTCGACCGCCGAGCGGGCGACATATATGTCGCCCCTACGGGGACGGATCAGGCCCGGCGCAGCGTCAGCTTCAATACTTCGCACGGCACATTGATGCGCAGCGGGAACCAGTTGCCTGTGCCGTTACTGACGACGCATGTGCTTTTCGGCTTTCGATAGATTCCGCTCCAATAGCGGTACATGATTGGCCCGACGCCGATGTTGCGGGTGAGGGCCACCTGCCCGCCGTGCGTGTGGCCGCTGAGGGTGAGCGGGATGCCCGCGGCGGCGGCGGTGTCGAACGCGTGCGGGTGGTGGGCCAGGAGAATGTTGAACGCATCCGTGCTCTGCGTCTTGCCGAGTAGTTCGCTCGTTCGCCATTGCATGAAGCCGTCTTCGTAGCCGACCCACGGCAGGCCGATCAGGCGAATGCGGCGGCCGTTGATCGTCAGGTCGGCGGCCTCATCCACCAGCAGGTTCACGCCGGCCTTTTTCATGTCGGCCGTGAAGGTGTCGCGGACCTGAAAGCAATCGTGATTGCCCTGGATGGAGTAGACGCCATGACGGCCGAGAAGCAGCCGCAGGATATCAATGCAGTCGGGCATGTCGGCCAAATTGCTGTTGATCAGGTCTCCGGTCTGGAGCACCACGTCGGCGTCCATGGCGTTGGTCATCTCAATAATTTTCTTCACCTTTGCGTCGGTGATGAACGAGCCCAGGTGCGGGTCGGTCACATGAGCGATCGTCATGCCCTCCAGCGCCGGCGGCAGGTTCGGCACCAGCACGTCCATGTCGCGCCGGATCAAATCATCTTCTGTCCACTTGGATTGCCCGGTCAGCCCCACGACGGCCAGCGGCGGCAGGGCGATGACGGCGCGGGTGAGGAAATCACGGCGGGAGAACCCCGCCTGCGAGACCATGGGCATTTCAATCGAAGCGGCAATCGCGGCCCCTTCAAGGGTGGTCGCGTCGCTCGCTGGCGGCTTCGCCTTGCGTCGCCGGCCAACGAGAATGGCGATGGCCGCAATGATTGTTGCCGGCCCCAACAACAGGAAGTGCCAGAGAAATACCGCGATCACCGCCAGTTCCGGCATGATCATCACCTTCAGATGCAGCAGGCGGGCGATCATCAGCA
>JAQGHK010000293.1 GCA_028288875.1 Phycisphaerales bacterium
CAACAACGAATTGATGTCGCAGATGAACTAGCCTGACGACTGCAGCAGACCGACTGACCAAAGAATCTGCCGACGACCTCAACAAAAACTAAAGTCTGCCGACACCAACGTCCGATCATCCCGATGCGGTCTGTCCTGACAGCCGCTGATTATGAACCCGACCCACCCCCGCCGCCGTGCCATCGTCCTCGTCAGCCTGCTTGGCGTTCTGAGCGCCACGACGGTCCTGCTGTTGGCCCTGGCCCCCGCGCCGCTGCTCCCCTGAATTGGTGTCCTAAATAGGTCGGATTTGCCGTGCCGACAGCGGGCTGTGGCAATTCCCACTCGCCCCACCACAGCGGGCGGCTTTTCCTTGCAGAACGTAAATCCTTCGTCTATCTTTGCGCACGCGATGTTTGGTCCGCCGCACGGCGTCGGCCGAGCATTGGGTTGTTCGTTCGTTCACGCATGTTCCTTATCTAATTCTTTATCTGCGTGAGCGAAAGCGTGATAAACGGGCACCGTTCCCACCGTTTACAGCGTTAAAATGAGGGGATGGGACAAGTTGCATGGGACAGACTCTCCTCCACTACGAGGTCTTGGAGCGATTGGGAGAAGGTGCGCGAAGCACCATCTACAAGGTGCTCGACCCGAATACGCGCAATACCCTTGCGCTTAAGCACGTCGTCCGCGCTGATCCAAAGGACATCCGCTTCATCGAACAGATGGAAGCGGAGTACGAGATCAGCCGTAACTTCACGCACAAAAACCTGCGCCGGACCTTCGAACTCAAGATCATCAAGACCTTGCTGCTGAAGGTGAGCGAAGCGTTCCTGGTCATGGAATATTTCGACGGCCGTCCGTTGGAAAATGACCTGCCGCGGGACATGGCCGACGTGCTGGATACCTTCATCCAGGCGGCCGAGGGCCTGAAGGTGATGAACCAGATGGGCATCGTCCACTGCGACATCAAGCCGAACAACATCCTGCGCGACCGTCACGGCCGCGTGAAGGTCATCGACTACGGCCAAAGCTGTAAAACCGGCACCGTCAAAGAACGCATTCAGGGCACCCCGGACTTCATCGCCCCGGAGCAGGTCGCCCGTAAGCCGGTGACGCCGCAAACTGATGTCTTTAACCTGGGCGCTACTCTCTACTGGGCCCTTACCGGCCGGCATATTCCGACGCTGTATACGGTCAACAAAAAGGGCGAAAACAGTTTCCTGCTGGATACGGCCATTGCCGCCCCGTCGGAGCTGAACCCCGTCTGCCCGGTTCCGGTCAGCAACCTCGTGCTGGAATGCGTCAGCACCAATCCGAGCAAGCGCCCGGCCGACATGGACGTGGTGATCCGCCGACTGGAACTCGGCCGCCACGTGCTGGCTAAGAGCAATCCGAACTGGAAGCCGGATCCGTCGATTCAGGACCTCAGCGAATCGAAGTTCTAATCGCCCGGCCGACCAAGTACAGGCCTACGATCGCTGCCAACAGCCCGATCAGTACCCACGTTGCGCCAATCTGATCTAACAGCCACGGCATCGCGAGAAATGTGACGATGCCCCCGCCGACGAACGGGGCCGACAACGGCGCGGCCACGGCATAATCAGCGGCGGCCCCACTCTTGAGCTCTGGGTCGACGATCCGCAACAGCATCATCCCCTGCGGCGTGTTGGCCGTGCTGAAACCGTAATTGAGCAGGCCCAGCTCAAACCAGTACGCGGGCGGCAGTAATCGCCGCGACAGCACCAGCAGGCAGACCGCCGACCAGATCGCCGCGCCGACCAGCAGCAGCACGATCGGCCAGCCGAATTTGCCGAGCGATTCCAACTGCATCGTCGCCACGCCCGCCACGATCAGGAATTCCATCGCCACGCCGACCAGCCGGCCAATGGCTTCGGTATCGATCACGCGCGCCATGCCGATGGCCGTCAGCCCTCGCCGAAGAAGGCTTCCGCCGAGGAGCGTGAACAGGAACAGCGGGACGTTCTTCGCCGCGTCGATCGCCTGGGCGTTGTTGTTCGGATCATCGGCGGCGAACACGTAGCCGGCAAGTACGAAGAACATCTTCTGCAGCAACACGCCCAGCCCGAACGCCGCCGCCAGCACGATCACTTGGACGGCCAGTGGCTCGATCATCTCACCGCGCACGGGAGAGACGGCCGGCGTCTGCGGAAGTTCGTCGGCGTCGATCTCCCACGCCGGCGTCGCCGTCCAGCCGCGGCGGAGGGCGATGTTCACGAACAGCAGCCCGCTCAGCACACCGTAGACGAGGCCGACGGTTGCAAGGAAGAACGCCAAATCGCGCCCTTCCGGGAAACCTCGCGCGGCATACAGCGTCCCCATCGCCGCCGCCGAGCCGTGGCCGCCCGCCCAGCTCACTTCCAGCAACTGCCCGAAGATCGACGGCACGCCCGGCCGGCTTGAATGCACGGCAATGAGATAAACAATCAGGCCGATGGCGATCTGCCCAAGGATGATGATCCACGCCAGCACGCCCGAGCGAGCCCCGCGCCGCAGCGCCGCGCCAAAGCCGCCGGGGCCGGGGGCTTCGAGGAGCAGGCCGGAGAAGACGACGGCGATCAGCAGGCCGGGCCAGGTTTTCCACTCGGCTGTAATCTGCGAGGCGAACGCGCCAAGCGACGGTGACACTCGCCCGGCGGTTTGCAAAAACAGCAGGCCTACCAGCCCCGCGATCACC
>JAQGHK010000294.1 GCA_028288875.1 Phycisphaerales bacterium
ATCAACTTCCTGCGGTCGCACACGGTCGTCCACGACGAGCGGGCCGACGATGTGCGGCTTCATTTCCGCGTCACCGTCGGCCGGCAGTTGCTTATTCAGTTGCGAGCGAACCCTTCGATCGAGGTCGAAGATGATCGGCCGGTTGATGCGGCGGCCGTCGTCTAACGGATGATCGAAAGAAGTAGTCGGACGGTGAAGCCCGACTACTTCGGCCTAGCCGATATAGACGTACGTCGAACCGCCGCCGGTGCCGGTCATCTTGACCTTGTCCGTCGCGAGGAGTTCGATCTTCGACGGTTTAGAGCCGCCGGCCTTCTTAATCTCGTGGGCGAGCTTGATCGCCTTGATGCCACCCTTGCCAGCCTTTTCGATCAGCTTGAGGGCGCCTTGCACATCGCCCGCGGCGGGCTTGGCGCGCCGGGTGTACTTGCGCTTGCCAGTAGATACTTCACTGGCCGAAGTACCCGAATCGCCTAGTTGGGCGAGGATCTTCTCGAGCTTCGACTGCTCGGCGGCCAGACGCTTGATCTCGGCCAGAATTGCTTGACGCGCGGTAGAGAGAGTTGCATTCATAGTCAACGCAATTATGCAGGGTACCTATTCAGGTAGCAAATGCCGTAATCCGGACTACAGAAATGCCAACCCCCGAAAACAGGTCGGCCGCAACAATCAGGGAGGGGGAGAAGCTGGGGAACTAGGATTCGAACCTAGACAAGCAGAATCAGAATCTGCTGTGCTACCGTTACACCATTCCCCAAAAAGCCCGCCTTGCGGCGGTCGATTGGACTGAGAATCATAGCATCGCGCCCGGCAAACACAACTCAAACGCAACCGTTGTTGCTCGCCTTTCCCGCCGCCGGTAGAGTCGACCGCTCACCTCGAAGGGACGGATAGAGCATGTTGAAGGCGGTTTTTGGTCCGGCGGCGCTGGCAATCATTCTCTTCATAAGCCTTTGCCTCCCCGGGTGCGGCAAAAGCGAAGCCGCCGCATCGGCCGACGCACCCGCTAAGCCGGTCGGCGGGCAGATCACTGGAAAGGTCACTTTCGCCGACGGCAAAACGATCGATACGCCCGGTGCCGACATTTCCATCAGCATCAGCGGCGTCAGCAGCGCCGGCGAAAAGGTCAACTACTCGCCGGCCATCAAACCCGACGGCACCTACTCGCAGAAGGTCGTCCCCGGCAGCTACGCGTTCGGCGTGCTCAACAGCATCACCGTGCAGTTCGATGGCAAGAGCGCTCAGTTCCGGCTCGAACCCGTCGGCAACCTGTGGAACAAAGATCGCGACGTCGACCAGGGCATCGTTCAGGACTACGTCTGGAAAATCACCGGCAAGGTCGCCGGCAGCGACGGCGATATTAACAATCACACCGATTGGCATGGCGTATCGATCACGCCGCTGTTTCAATCCTATCGCAGCGATACGCACGCTTCGGCGCTGCCCGTGCCGGACGGTGCAAAAATCGTCTTCACGCTGAAGCCCACCGGCCCGCGCGTCGACGGTCATCCCGCCGAAACGCAGACGGTGGAACGCGTTTGGCGCGCCAAAGATCTTACGCAGATCGACAATTTGAACGATCTGCCCCCTGCGGATTACGACGTCAGCGGCGCCATCCATTTCCCCGATGGCAGCACCAAGCCAATTGTCTTCGACGCCAAGATCGGCGAGCCATACCAGCCGACCTGGTCGGTCCGCTTCGCCCCCGGCGCGGCCGGCGGGCTGTGGCCGGCACAGGTCGGCTGGGCGTTCAATTAATTGAAAGCAGTGGGCGGCCCCGCGGGCGGGCCGTTCGCCCCTATCATCGGCGGCATGGCGAAAGCGATCGTGATCGGCGCAGGATTCGGCGGTATCGCGGCCGCGCTGCGCCTGCGCAAAAAGGGTTACGACGTCACGATCATCGATAAGCAGGACAAGCTCGGCGGCAGGGCGTATCAGTACGAGCGCCACACCCCGCACGGCACCTTCATCCACGACGCGGGGCCGACGGTCATCACCGCCAAATTTCTGTTCGATGAGCTGTTCGAACTGTTTGGGAAAAAGCGCGAAGATTACGTTGAGTTTCGCGATATCTATCCGTGGTACCGCATTGTCTTTGCGGGCGCGGTGACGAAGCGTGACGCGGCGAATGTTGCGTCTTCCGTAGCTGCGACGCCTGCGTCGCCTCGCGCGGGAACCTCGCGGATGCACGCACCGGTCGACGACCGCACCGGCCCGATGCAAGGCGACGCAGGCGTCGCCGCTACAGGGCAGACGTCGCCCGCCGAGCTGCCGTTCTTCGATTACGGCGGCACGCTCGAACAATTCGAAGCCCAGATCGCCAAGTTCGAGCCGAAGGACGTCGCCGGCTTCCGCAAGTTCCTCGCCCACTCCAAAAAGATCTTCGACGTCGGCTTCACGCAGCTCGGCGATCAGCCGTTCGACCAGTTCACGACGATGCTCAAGTGCGCCCCGGCCCTGTTGCGGCTGCAGAACTACAAGACCGTCTACGGCACGGCCAGCAAGTACATTACGAACGAAAGCCTCCGCCGCGTCTTCAGCTTCCAGCCGCTGCTGGTCGGCGGCAACCCGTTCAACACCACCAGCATCTACAGCCTGATCTTCTACCTCGAACGCCAGTGGGGCGTGCAGTTCGCCATGGGCGGCACCGGGGCGATCGTCCGCGGACTGGAACGGCTGATGCGGGAGGAGGGGATTGAGATTCGGCTGGGGGAGGAAGTTGAGAAGATTAATATCGATGCTACTGAGATGATTTCGTGGCAAGGAATTGACGAAAAGACCGGCAAAGAAACCGGCGGCGCTGAAATCAAATCGCCTCGGATCAGTGGCGTGTCTGTTCGGAGTGTGCCACAGTTTGGCACTCCAAACCGTGTAGTCCGGACCGAAGCCACGACTTGGAATACCAAGCCGTGGCAACCTACATGCGATGACATCGAGCAACGCGGCACTGATCTGGTGGTCTGCAATGCCGACACGCCGTACGCCTATGAAGAGCTGATCGATCCAGAATACCGCAAAGGCCTCGCCCCACGCCGCCTCAATCGCAAATCGCAAATCACAAATCTGAAATTCTCGATGGGCCTCTTCGTCCTCTACTTCGGCACGACGAGGCCCTACCCCGGCGTCGCGCACCACACCATC
>JAQGHK010000310.1 GCA_028288875.1 Phycisphaerales bacterium
GTTACGCGCTGACGAGTGGCGGCAGTAAGTAAGTCTTTGTGAAAAAATATTGCTCCCTCGTAAGCATCCTATTTCTCCCGTTCACGCCAGATTTAAGTATGTATTACTCAGATACGGAACCAATTTAAAATCTCCCTTGTATTGAGACTGAGTCTCATTATTATCCGATCCACGTCAGGCGGGGGTCGCCTGCGTGGGATGCAAAAAAAGGAGTCGTTATGCCGAAGTTGAGGTTAAGTGTTGATATAAATACAAGTTATCGTCGCATTGCTCCGGCCCGGGGCTTTACGCTAGTCGAACTGCTCGTGGTCATTGGCATCATTGCCTTGCTCATCAGTATCTTGCTGCCAAGCCTCAACAAGGCTCGCGCCTCGGCCCAGGCGGTGCAATGCAAGGCGTTGCTGCGGCAGTACGCGATGGCTGCGCTCATGTACCAGAATGAGAACCGCGACGTGATGCCCGACGCGTACCGCTATCTGGACTACTCGGCCGGCCTGTCGCGGTATTTGGGACAGTCGGCGATGTCCGAAAAGCTGACGCGTTGCCCCAGCGACAACGAGACGCGCCTGGGCACGATCGGCCTGTACACCAACGCGACCGCGCCGACGCTGGATTACAAGCTCCGCGATAAGGCCGGCACGGTGTACAACCCGCGGGTCAGCATCGGCATCAATCCGAATGCGTTCAGCAACAGCATGATCGTCAGCACAGCCGGTGTAGTGACGCAGCGCTGGCTGCGGCCGCGGGTGCTGAAGTCGTCCGGCGTCTTTGATCAGACCAAGACGATGCTCGCCGCCGACTATCAGAACCACCCGAATGATCCGACCACACTCACGCCCGAATGGCCCGCGGTTCGGCCGGCGTTTCCGTCGGTGAATGACACTACGCAGATGGGCACCGTCGTGTTCCGCCACAACCGGACGTCAAATGTCGCTTTCCTGGACGGCCATGTCGGTTCGATCCGGCCAAAGATCTCGATCACGCAAAGTGGCATAGATCTGGCCAACGGCGCGAACTGGACGCCGGATCCTTGGCCTACCGGCTTGCCAACGAAGCCGCTGTACAAGCACTCACAGCTCTACTACCCCTTCGGCCCCGGTTACGAAGGCAAAAACGTGAAGATGCTCGGCGACTATCCGACGATCGCCATCGACTGAGTCTCATTCCGACACACAACAAGAGTTCAATACACAAGGACGCCGCGGTGTGAGCCGCGGCGCCCTCTTCTTCTCGACCCGGGATTGTTGCGCATGCGTTGGATTCGAAAGACGATCTTCTGGCTGCACCTGGTGGTTGGCCTTGTTGTCGGGCTGGGTGTCGCGTTGATGGCCGGCACGGGCATGGTGATGGCGTTCGAGCACCCGATTGTCGATCGCGCCGAGCGATTTGACGGCCGTCCGCCGACGCCGAATGCCGAGGCGTGGTCGGTCGAGAATCTGCTGCGGCGGGCACAGGAAATTGATCCTGCGTCGCGCCCAACCGGGCTGACGTTTCAATCCGATCCCAACGCGCCGGCGGCCGTGCCGATGGGGCGCGATCGTGTGCTGTATCTGAACGCCTACACGGGCGAAAAGGTCGGCACTGAAGCCACGCGGCTGCGGGCCTTTTTCAAGACGACCGAAGACCTTCACCGATGGCTCGCGCTCAGTGGGACCGGTCGTGACGTGGGGAAGAACATTACGGGGGCGGTGGCCATCGGCTTCTTGGTGCTGATCATCAGCGGCTTGTGGCTCTGGATGCCGCGCGTCTGGCGATGGCCGGCGCTGCGCGCGGTGATGGTGCCGAGTGGCCGCCTTCGCGGGAAAGCGCGGGACTGGAACTGGCACAACGCCTTCGGCTTCTGGCTGCTGCTGCCGCTGTTGGTCATCACGCTCACAGGCTTGGTGATCGCCTACCCGTGGGCCAATGCCCTCATATTCCGTGCGGTCGGCGAAGCGCCGCCCGCCCCCCGAGAGCAGCGGCCGCGGATGGCGATGGGACCCGGTGGCGAACGCCCCGGCGAACGCCGTTCCGGCGGCGGTGAAGGGCGGCCCGCGGGCGAAGCGAACGCCCCGCGACCGCTCAACTTGGAAGGGCTGAACGACCTGTGGTTCAGCGCGCAGGACATGAGCGCGAACTGGACCTCCATCACCATGCGATTCGGCGGTGGTCGGCGCGGTGGCGGTGGCGGTGAAGGCCAAGCGGAAGACGAGGCCGGCGGAGACGGCGCCCGCGGCGGCGTCTCCTTTATCATCGTCCGCGGCGATGCGAACGTGCCAACCCACCGAACCACGCTCACCTTTGACCGTCGCAGCGGCGAATTGACCCGCACGGAAGCCTTCGCCGATCAACCGCTCGGCCGACGGCTGCGGTCGCTGGTGGTGCCGATTCATCGCGGCGAAGTGCTAGGCACGACGGGGCGGGTGATTGCTGTGATCGCTTGCGCGGCGGCACTAATGCTCGTTTACACCGGCTTCGCCCTGTCCTGGCGGCGACTGGCGCGCCCGGTCTTGGCGCGACGTCGGGCGCGTCGCGCCGAAAAGACCGATCCCTCGGCAACGTTTGGAAACGTCGCCGAGGGATCGATTTGAAAGTTTTTGTTTAGCCAGCGAGCCTGCTCACTGGCTGAACGTGTGAGCTTACGCGCCTTTTATACCGCCAGGTGCATCTTCCCGTCGCTGTCGTGCGTGTGCGGCTTCAACGCGACGGCATCGGCCGGGGCGATGTCTTCGAACGCTAGCGTAACCACGTCGGTCGGGCAGACGTCGACGCATTCGCCGTCCATGTTGCAGTGGTTGATGCTGGTCAGGTCGACCAGCGCCTTGCCGTCGACCATTTTCAGGACGCCTTGCGTGCAGTGGGCCACGCAGATTTCGCAGCCGATGCAGTCGCGGATGTCGATGGCGAGGGTGGCCTTGAAGGCGGGTTGGCCTTCGGCATCCTCGCGGGTGAAGCGGGCGATGGGCGCGGCGTTTTCGCGGTGGTT
>JAQGHK010000396.1 GCA_028288875.1 Phycisphaerales bacterium
TCCAGTCATGAATGATGTGCTTCATGATGTACGTATCGCCCCCGGCCGGCACGGCTTTGAAGAAGTCGCCGGCAACCGTAGTGCAGCGATCGGTCAGGCCCGCGGCGGCGATCTTGGGCTTAGCGCCTTCGACCACGCTCGGGGCATCGAAGACCACGCCCTTCAGTTGTGGGTACTTCTGGAGGATGCCAATGAGCAGACTGCCGAAGCAGCCGCCGACGTCGACGATCGTGCCGCAGTCGGAGAAATCGAAGGCTTCCAGCACGGCCGGCTCGACAGTGTTGGTCAGCTCGCTCATCGACTGATTGAACACCTGCGCCCGCTCGGGGTTCTTCCCGAACCATTCAAAGACGGGCATGCCGTAGACCTTGTCGAACGACGGCTTGCCGGTCTCGACGCTGTACAGAATCTCGCCCCATGACGGGTAATGACAGTGGCCGAGTTCGGAGCGGGCGAGGGCGCGGACGGAATCGGGCGCGTCATTTTTCAGCGTGCTGGACAGCGGCGTATTTTCGAATCGGCCGTCGGCGTGTTCGTGGAAGACACCGACGCTGGCGAGGGCGCGCATCAGGCGATACAGCGATCGGCCGTGCAGGCCAAGTTCCTTGGCCAGATCGTCGGCGGTGCGTGGCGTCGGCAGTTTGTCTGGCAGCCCGAGCTCGGCCGCGGCCCAGACGGCGCGCGACACCCAGAACCCGGCGATCATCTGCAACATGGTGGCCGCCGGCGGTTGCGGCGGCGCAGCGGTTTCATCGGTTGTGTTGAACATGGCATCCCATCATGCGACGCCACGGTTCAGAACAGCTAATGATTTTTCAGGCGTGCAGCGTTTCCAGGCGGCGCACGATGTCGGAGGTCGCCTTGCTCTTGTTGAGCGTATAGAAGTGCAGGCCGGCCACGTCGTTGAAGATCAGGTCACGGCACTGGTGCACGGCGTAGTCGATGCCGGCCTGATAGACGGCGTCCGGATCCGCCTCCACCTTTTCCAGCTTGCGTAAGAGCGGCATCGGGATTTTTGCGCCGCACATCGTCACGAACCGCTTGATCTGCGCGACGTTGCTGATCGGCATGATGCCGGCCACGATCGGCACGGTCACGCCCATCTTTTCGATGGTGTCTTTGAAGGTGTGGAAATCGCTGTTGTCGAAGAACAACTGCGTGACGATGGCGTCCGCACCGGCGTCCACCTTCGCCTTGAGATGCTCCAAATCCCGCAGGCGATTCAGCCCCTGGGGGTGCCCTTCCGGAAAGCCGGCTACGGCGACGAAAAAGTCATGCCGGCCTTTGACGTAGGCGACCAGTTCGTCGGCGTGTTCGAAACCGCCGGGCGTCTTGGTCCAGGCCGCGGCGCCGCCGGGCGGATCGCCGCGAAGGGCCAGCACGTTGCGGACGCCGTTTTCCCAGAGCTGATCGAGGATCTGTCCGATTTCATCCGCCGTGTGGCCGACGCAGGTGAGGTGGGCCAGCGTGTTGAAGCCGATCTCGTTCTGGATCTTCCCGCACAGGTCGATTGTCTTGGCCCGCGTGCTGCCGCCCGCGCCGTAGGTCACGCTGACGTAACTGGGCTTGAGCGGCTTGAGCTCTTCGATCGTGCGGTACAGGGCCGCGAAGCCCTCGTCCGTTTTCGGCGGGAAGAACTCGAACGAGATCGTCGGCTTGCCACCCTCGAACAGCGTGTCCAGTCGCATGGGGATATCCTACTCGATGAACCAAGGCTCGTCCATCCATCAATTCGGATGAACGGATGAATCAACGCGTGTATTGCGTCTATTGGTATCGGAAAACAACACGGCCGGACGTGATGAATCACGTCCGGCCGTGGGCTGTCAGTCTAAAGCAGACGATTCAGCTTAGTAGCTGAAGGTCATGCCGATCTTGCCCCAGAACACGTTGCTGGAGTCGTTGTTGGCGACTTCGAGCGAGTCCGAGAACAGGTTCATGTAGTACGCGCCGCCGGTGATGGCGAAGCTGCCGTACTTGGCCGGGATGATCGAGTCGGGGATCGGGATTGCGCCCTGAACGCCGACCGAGATGTAACCCAGGAAGTCGTTGCTGCCGTCATCCTTGAGGTAGTAGTCCTTGTAGCTCATGCCCAAGGCGACCGGGATGGTCAGCGGGATGCTGTACTCGCCAACCTTGGCGGTGTAGGTCGGGGCGACGCCGACTTCGAAGTAGCCGTCTTCGCTGCCGTTACCGTCGGACAGCTCGTAAGCGACCGTGGCGTAGGGCTTGAGGGCGAAGTCATCGTACGGGCTGAACCCGGCGTTCTTCCACGTCTTGGTGTCATCCCAGGCGACCGTCAGCAGGCCTTCCTGGACCGTGTCGAACGAGCCGTTCGGGTACTGGTAGACGTAGTACGACGGGGTGATCGTGAAATCACCGAAGCTGACCGGGAGCGACAGGTAAATGTCGTTCTCGTACCACATGTCCGGGCCGGCGCCGTCGGCACCGGTGTGGGTGCTGTGGATCGAGTTCCAGGTCGAGAGCGAAAGGCCGACCTTGAAGTCGTCCGCTTCAACGAGGGTCGTCGCGACGCCGAAGTACGGCTGCACGATGAACCCGCTGTTTTCCTGCAGGTAGCCGCGGAAGTAGTAAGCGGACACGAGGTCCACACCACCGGAGAACGTCAGGGCGCCGGTGTTCGGCTTGACGACGGTGGTGGTGGCATCCTCAGCAAAGGCCGAGGTGCAAAACGACGGGGCGGCCAGAGCCACCGCGAGGGCGAGCTTAGAAACGAGCTTCATTGGAGCTTCTCCTTCAACTTGCGACCGGCACTATGCCGGCCGACGCAAGACAACGCGGTTGTGTGCGCTGCCAAAACCCAGGCCCACGACGGCCCGAATCTTCGGCATGATCGGCACAGAACCACCCTAAACTTGCGAAAAATACCTATCTGTCAAGTCGTCCCGCCCCCCGTGACACGTCAGGAATGTCGGAAGGTTCGATAAAAACGACCTCCCCGGTTGCATCCGACGGCAGCCGGTACACAATGGACGCCCGTCAATTTTTGGAGAAGGAAAGCCATCCCAATGAAGAAGCCAATTCGTGTCGCCGTCACCGGGGCCGCCGGTCAAATCGGGTACGCCCTCTTGTTCCGCATCGCCGAAGGCGCGATGTTCGGCCCGGATCAGCCGGTGATCCTCCAATTGCTCGAAGTTCCCGTGGAAAAGGCCATGAAAGCCCTTGAGGGCGTCGCCATGGAGCTGGACGACTGCGCCTTTCCCCTGCTGCAGGGCATCGTCCAGACCAGCAAGCCGGAAGAAGCCTTCGGCGACGCCAACTGGTGTTGCCTTGTCGGCGCCAAGCCCCGAGGCCCGGGCATGGAACGGGCCGACCTTTTGAAGGACAACGGCAAGATTTTCATCGGGCAAGGGCAGGTCATTGACCGCGTCGGTGCGTCTGATTGCCGCGTGGCCGTTGTGGGTAACCCCGCCAACACCAATTGCATGATCGCCGCCAGCCAGGCCAAGCGCCTGCCCGCCGATCGCTTCACCGCGATGGTTCGCCTCGATCAGAACCGCGCCGCCACCCAGTTCGCCAAGAAGGCCAACGTTCAGGTGAAGGACGTTTCGGACGTCTTCATCTTTGGCAACCACAGCCCCAGCATGTTCAGCGCCTTCCACCTCGCCAAGATCAACGGCAAGCCCCTCACGCAGGTCATCGGCCATCAGGAATGGCTCCGTGGCGAGTTGCAGGAAACCGTCGGCAAGCGCGGCGGCGCCATCATCGCCGCCCGCGGCAGCAGTTCTGCCGCCAGTGCCGCCAATGCCTTGGTCGATCACGTCCATGATCTGTTCACGCCCGGCAAGATCCACAGCGTCGCCGTGAAGTCGAACGGCGACTACGGCTTCGACCCCGACGTCTGGGCCGGCCTGCCGGTGAAGACCATCGCCCCCGGTCAGTACGAAGTCATCAAGGGCCTGCCGCTGGATGATTTCGCCAAGAGCAAAATCGCCGCGACGAACAAGGAACTGGTCGAAGAGCGGAACACCGTGAAAGACATGCTGAAGTGATCAAGCGCCCCGCGCATTTACGCGTCACGAGCCTCTGCTCGGCGGTAATGGTGGTTGTCTGCTGCGGTTTCTGTGCCGCACAGACGCCCACCACTGAACCGGCATCGACTCGTCCTTCCGGCCTTCCGGACTTGGTCTGGCCCGAAGGGTGGGTCGTTAAGCCAGTTGCAGGCGGAAAGACAATCCACGCCGCAATTAATGCAGATGCCGGCGCGGGAGGTTTGTTCGCTGCTTATCCCCGCTCCGATTACGCTCACGGCCTCACTCTCAAAGACTGGGCCGCGCACCGGATCGACCTGCTGATGCACAGCGGCTCATACAAGGGCGCTTCCTTCGGGACGGCCCGCGATGAAAAAGTTGGCGACCACGACGCGGTCGTCATTGAATTCGATAACACACTGAACACTGCAAAGATGCATCATGAGCACCTGTACTTTCAGGTTGGCGACTCTTTTTGTTCGCTAGGCGTGTGGACACCGCCGAGTCGATGGGACGACTTCAAGCCCGTCATTGCGTCGCTCGTGAATTTGGTTCGGTAGCCGGGCCAGGCACCACTTTGACACCGCGCTTGCGTTTTCTCGCAACGTGGCTACACTGCCCGGCTCGATTTTTCTGGAGTTTTGAACATGGCCCTCACAGCAATCCCCGGCGGCAAAGTCCGCGTGACCGTGAAGAAGAGCATCACCAACGACCAGGCGTTCAAGACGCTTGAGCGTTTGTTCATGAGCGACAAGGTCGCCGCCGCCCCGCTGGTGGCCCGCTCGGCCAACTTTAAGTCGATCCCGAAGCGTCGTGGCGGCCGCATCTGGACGAAGCGCCCGAATAAAATCCACATGCTCCTGAACGAAGGCGAAACCGCCACAATCAAGGCCACCCCGCAGCACATCCGCGACCTCGCCAGCGTGGCGAAGTTCGTCGACGTTGTGACGGCTTAAGCCGGTCGGGTCGCGTTCAACCGAAACACTCAGAAGCCCTGCGTCGATGACGCAGGGCTTCTGCTTGCGCGCGGGTGTGCTCTCGCCGTACACGAATACAGTGACGTCCACGTGTAGCCGGCGAGCATGCTCGCCGGCTACACGTGGACCCTCGCCGTTTCTCAAGATCAGACCGTCGTCGGGACGCCGATCTCCCCTGCGAAGTACTTCTTTGCGATCTCAACGTAGTGGGCGCTCAGCCAGCGCATGTACTTCAGCTCCTCTTCCTTCACCGGCCGGACGATCTTCCCCGGCACGCCCATCACCGCCATCCGGTCCGGCACGACCAACCCCGGCGGCACGACGGCCCCGGCGGCGATCAGGCATTCCTTCCCGCTCTTCACCCGCCCCAGCACCGTCGCCCCCATGCCGATCAGGCTGCCGGCCCCGACGTGCAGGCCATGGACGATTGCCCCGTGGCCAATGGTGACGTCGTCCTCGATCACGTTCGGCTCGCCGGTGTCGCAGTGGATGACGGCGTTGTCCTGCACGTTCACCCGCCGCCCGAGCGTGACCGCCGCCACGTCGCCGCGGACGACGGCCCCGAACCAGAAGGAGCAATCGCCGGCTGCCGTCACGTCGCCGGTGACGATTGCGCTGGGGGCCAAGTAGTTTCCGCGGGCGGTTTGGGTAAATCGGATCGACATGCTCGGATCGTATCAAAATGTGGGTTAACGGGGTCGGGGCACAAACTGACTGGCGTAGCCGCGAGCTTGCTCGCGATATGGTGGCA
>JAQGHK010000400.1 GCA_028288875.1 Phycisphaerales bacterium
GGGCGAATGACTCGCCGGGAAAGATCACGCCCCAGGGAACTTGCGTGGGACGGCCGACCAGTTCGGCGTTGACGAAATTCGCGAGGCGGCCGAAAAACAAGCCGATCGGAGCGACGACGGCCAATCCGTCCGCCAGGCTCCAAAATGGTGCGCGGTTCCACCGCGTCCAAGCCACCAGAGCGACGGCCACGCCGATCAGGCCGCCATGGAAACTCATTCCGCCGTGCCAGAGCGCGATTGGTTCGTACCACGGCTCGGCAGCACCGTTCCCCCGGTGATAGAACAGCCACCAGCCGGCTCGACCGCCGACCATCACGCCAGCGATGAGCCAACTGAGCAGGTCACCGACCTGCGTTTCGGATAAAGCAATGTACCCGCTACGGGCGAGCCGCCGAAGCACCAAGTATGCGCCGGCAAACCCGGCTAGGTAGGCAAGCCCGTACCAT
Source organism: Phycisphaerales bacterium (assembly GCA_028288875.1). Classification (GTDB taxonomy): domain Bacteria; phylum Planctomycetota; class Phycisphaerae; order Tepidisphaerales; family Tepidisphaeraceae; genus RYN-431. Next base: position 447 of record JAQGHK010000400.1, read on the forward strand.
CGAATCGCGAAGGGTCCGAACCGGATGAGATCCGGGTTGAGCGGCGGAAAGTGGATCGCGGCGAGCGTGCCTGGCATGACGCTGGATGATTTAGAGCAAGCCGATCGCGCAAGCGTGCTATGGCGGCTGCCGTGGAACGACGCCCTTGAAACGAACCTTCCGTTGAAGAAGGTTCAACTCCGCGGAAAATAGTTTTGCCGCGATCGGGCTGCTGCATATTTCAGGGATTTGAGTTGAACCTTTTGCCGCCACTGTTTCGTTTCATAGGGTGGAGGCAGCCTTGGATTATCATGGTGAGCATTGAATCACGCCGACGCCGTTGAGCTTTTCCATGAGGTGGTGTGGCCGCACAGGTCGTCGGTGCTGCGCGTCGCGATGATCCAGTGCGGTAACGCCGCCGAGGCGGATGATCTGGCGCAGGAGACATTGCTCAAGGCGTTCAAGGCTATCGCCACGTTCAGGCCGGGAACGTCCGCTCGCGCCTGGCTCATGACGATTCTCCGGAATGCCCGCATCGATCGCCTTCGAACGGCAGCCGGTTCCGCCCGACCTGTCAGTCTGGACGCCCGGCCGATGGAACTGGCCGGGCCGGACGTGGCTCCCGAGCCATTCGACCCGGACCGCGATAGTCCTGATGAAGTGCTCCAAGGCTTTTCGGACCAGGACGTGATCGACGCGCTGCAATCGCTCTCCGAGGACCTCCGCTGGACGCTGCTGCTGGTGGACGTCGAGCAACTGAATCAGGACGAGGTGGCGGCGATTCTGGGCGTGCCGTTGGGCACGATCAAATCCCGCGTCCATCGGGGCCGGGCGATGTTGAGGACGGTGTTGTTGCCGCTGGCTCGCGACCGCCGGCTGGTGAAGGAATAGCGATCGGGTCGAGGTGTACGATGAAAACGAATCAAACAGAAGGTGAGAGCGAGGCCGACGCAGCGGTGTCCCAGCGGCTGCGACGCCTGGCAGAAATGCCGTTGGATACGTCGCGGCTCGAGCGCGCGATTGAGACGGCCCTCGCGAGTGATCGGGCAAATCGGTTTCGGATCAGTTACTGGCTTAAGCCGATGCGTGCTGTGGCGGCCAGTCTGGCGCTGATGGCGGTGCTCGCCACGCTGCTGGTCACCGCGTCGGGCGGCCCGGTGCTGGCGTCGGCGGCGGAAATGGCCAAGTTCCATGACGATCTGGTCCGCGGGAATGTTCAGGTCATGCAGGTCGACTCGCTACAGGCGGCCGACAAAGCGATCGCGGCTCAATGGGCGCAGTCGCCGCAGTTGCCGGGCGTTCCGCAGGAGCACGCGATGGCGTGCTGCATGCGGTCGGTGAAGAATAAGAAGGTCGCCTGCGTCCTGCTGAAAAATGACGGCCAGCCCGTGACGATGACGGTGGCCAACGCTGCGGACATGCAATTGCCGCAGTCGGCCGTACAGACGCGCGCCGGTATTCAGTATCACGTTCAGTCGGTCGGTGACGTGAACATGGTGATGACCGAGCGAGAAGGAAGATGGGTCTGCCTGGTCGCGCGGCTTTCAGTCGATCGGCTGATGGACCTTGCTTCGAATCTTCGCTTCTGAGTTCAGTCGTTTGACTTCCGCTGCGGCCACGCACACCGATCTGTTGAACCTTTGTCCTGTATCGGCTCGTTTAAGTGAATGAAGGCAAACGCGTTGGATGAGCTAGTGGGTAATGGTCGCTCGACGTGAGTATCGATTGGCAATCTTATGTTGAAGCGCGTGATTGGTTGGCTGGCGGCGGCGGTGCTCGGTGGAGCGCTGGTGTTCGTCGCTACGTCAAAAATGACGACGCGTTCTGCGATGTCCGGCGTGGTGCCCCCATCGCCGACGACCTTGGCCTCTCCGAAATCACTCTGGACATGCGGCATGCATCCGCAGGTGATTCAGGATCATCCGGGCACCTGCCCGATCTGCCATATGAAGCTCACGCCGCTTAAGAACGGCGGAGGCGAGGATTCTGGATCAGACGAACATGCCGCCGGTCCTGCGGTCATCATTGATCCGACCATTGTTCAAAACATGGGCGTCCGAACGGCCGAGGTGAAACGCGCTCCGTTGCGGCTGAACATCCGGGCGGTCGGCACGCTCGCGGCCCCGGAGCCGGGCCAGCACGAGATCAACCTGAAGGTGAACGGCTGGATTCAAAAACTTTACGCCGACACCGAAGGCATGCATGTGCTGAAGGGCGATCCGCTGTTCGACCTCTACAGCCCTGACCTGCAGGTGGCCGGCGAGGAACTGATCTCCGCCGTCAAAGTGCAGCACGGCCTCCACTCAGCTTTAACGGACACCCAAGCTCGCGACGCCCAGCTGATGGTCGATTCCGCCCGGCAGAAACTGAAACTGTGGGGCGTGGCCGACGAGGACATTGATGCAATCGCCAGTGCGACCACCGCGCCAGCCACCGTGCCGTTCCGTAGCCCGGTGTCGGGCGCGCTGATCGAAAAGCCCGTCATTGCCGGGTCGGCCGTGCAGGCAGGGATGAAGCTGATGCGGATCGAAGATCACGCCAAGCTGTGGCTCAACACGCAGGTCTACGAGAACCAGCTCGCCAGCGTGAAGGTCGGCCAAATGGTCCGGGCCACCGTCGATGGCGTGGCCGACGAGACGTTCGAAGGGCCGGTTACTTTCATCGATCCGCATGTTGACCCGATGACGCGCACCACGATCGTCCGTGTCCAGATCGACAACCCCGGTCAGCGGCTGCACCCCGGGATGTTCGCGATGGCGAACATTATGGCCCAGCCGGTAGACGATGCGGTGCTCGTGCCGCGCGAAGCGGTCATCGACACCGGCACGCGGCAGATCGCGTTCGTCACTGCCGGCGACGGCCGATTCACGCCGCGGAACGTCCGCATGGGCCTGACCGGGAGCGATGGCCAGGTGCAGATTCTCGACGGCTTGGCCTCCGGCGAACAGGTGGTAACCAGCGGGCAGTTCCTGATGGACGTCGAAAGCCGCACGACCGAGGCGATCCAGAAGCTCCGCAGCGGCCCGGCGTCCGAGCCCGCGATGCCCGCCGGCATGCCGACGGAAACACCATTGGCGCCGCCGGCCGTGATGCCGATCGGCGCCGCGACGCAGCCGGCACTAAGGCCCGCGATGAAGCGGTTGAACATCGCGCATTGCCCCATGAAAAAGGCCGATTGGCTACAGGTCGGCCAGGCCATCGCCAACCCTTACTACGGTACGGAAATGTCGACCTGCGGCGACATCACCCGCGCGGTGCCCGCGCCTATGGAAGGCACTCCGCTGAGTGAATTCACGAGCGATTATCTCGCGGTCGTCGAATCGCTCGGCGTCGATCAGTTGAACAGCGCCGCCATCGGGCATCTGGCAGCCGATGCGGATCGACTGTCGTCGGCACCGACGCTTCAGGCATCCATCCGCGTTCTCACTGAAGCCAAGACGATCGACGGCGTTCGCCTGGCCCTCAAGCAGGTAAGCGCCGACTTGATTTCCGCCCTCGAAACAGCCGCTAAGTGACCACCATCCGCTCATGATCGCCCGCATCATCGAACTTTCAGTGCGCAACCGCTTCATGGTGCTGCTGCTGACCGCCATGCTGGTGGCCGGCGGCATCTGGGCGACGCTGCACATCAGCCTGGACGCCGTGCCGGATCTCTCAGACGTTCAGGTGATCGTCACGACGGGGTACAGCGGGCAGGCGCCCAACGTGGTCGAAGACCAGGTCACCTACCCGTTGACGACCGCGATGATGGGCATTCCGCACGCCAAAGTGGTGCGCGGGATCAGCATGTTCGAGCAGTCGTTCGTTTACATCATTTTCGACGACGGAACGGACATCTACTGGGCCCGCAGTCGTGTGCTCGAATACCTGAACTTCGTCAAAGATCGACTGCCGGGGAATGTAGAACCGAAGCTCGGCGCGGACGCGACGGGTGTCGGCTGGGTGTACCAGTACGTGCTGTATCCCGGCTATTACGACGCCAGGCACCCGCAAGGCCTCTGGCACGACGAACAGCAAGACAAATGGTACGCCGACCCGATGCAGGCGCCGGCGGATCGGCACGAGGCGCTCGTAAAGGTTCGTGCGTTCGAAAAGCCCGGCACCAGCCCGCTGGATGGGCAGCCGCTGGTGTCGTCGAATCAAGATCTTGCCAGCCTCAGGAGTTTGCAGGACTGGTACCTGCGTTACCAGCTCACGGCCGTGCCGAACGTGGCGGAAGTCGCGCCGATCGGCGGGTTCGTGAAGCAGTACCAGGTCGTCCTCAAGCCCGAACGGCTCCTGGCCTACAACCTGCCGGTCGGCACGATCATGACGGCCATCCAGCGGTCTAACAACGATGTTGGCGGCAGCGTCGTCGAAATGAGCGAGAACGAATACATGGTCCGCAGCCGCGGCTATTTGAAGGGGCTGACGGACTTGGCGAACGTGCCAGTAGGCGTCGGCGGCGGCGGCACGCCGATCATGCTGTCGGACGTGGCCACGCTGCAGATTGCCGGCGAAGAACGTCGCGGCATCGGCGAGTGGAACGGTGAAGGCGAAGCGGTCGGCGGCATCGTGATCGCCCGCTTCGGAACGAACGCTTACCAGGTTATCCACGACGCCAAGGCCAAGCTGGCCGACCTGGAGAGCGGCCTGCCGCCGGGCGTGCTGATCAAGACCGCCTACGACCGTTCTGATCTGATCGAGCGCTCCATCCACACGCTGCGGCACGCATTGATCGAAGAGATGGTCGTCGTCGGCATTGTCTGCATTCTGTTCCTGCTGCACGCCCGCAGCGAACTGGTCGCCGTGTTCGTCGTGCCGAGCAGCGTGCTGGTGAGCCTGCTGGCGATGCATCTGCTCGGCATCAACGCCAACATCATGAGCCTGGGGGGCATCGCGATCGCCATCGGCGTGATGGTCGACAGCGCGATCATCATGGTCGAGAACGCGCACAAGCACCTGGACCACGACGAAGAGCGCGTGCATGCCGGCCACGCCGCGCGGCCGCGCAGCGAACTGATCGTGGACGCGGCCAAAGAGGTCGGGCCGAGCCTGTTTTTCAGCCTGTTGATTATCACTGTCAGCTTCCTGCCTGTGTTCGTGCTCGGCGGAGAAAGCGGACGATTGTTTAAGCCGCTGGCGTTCACCAAGACGTTCGCCATGGCATCGGCCGCGGTGCTGTCGATCACCATCATTCCGGTGCTGATGGTCTACTTCATCACCAGCCGCGTGCTGCCGAAGGAATGGGGCTGGAAGATCAACTTAGCGGTCACGTTGTTCACGATGCTGGCACCAGCGGTGGCGCTGTTCTATCTGCCCGCCGTCGAGCCGGGCCTGCAGCCGTACCGCTGGTGGATGGCGATCGGCTGGGCGGTTCTCGCGGCCATGCTGCTGGTGCCGCAGAAGATTATTCATGAAGACAAGAGCCCGATCAGTCGCCTGCTGCAGCGGATTTACAACCCGTTTTTCACGATGGCCATTCGTTACCGCTGGGTCGCGCTGCTTCTGACGATTGCTTTCGTCGCCTCGGCCGCTTGGCCGTTCATGCGGCTGGGCAGTGAGTTCATGCCGCCGCTGGACGAGGGCGATTTGCTCTACATGCCGACGACCGATCCGAGTATCAGCGTCACCAAAGCCCGGCAGGTGCTGCAGCAGACCGACAAGCTGATCAAAACCTTCCCGGAGGTCGTCAGCGTCTACGGCAAGATCGGCCGCGCCGACACGGCCACCGATCCCGCGCCGCTGGACATGATCGAAAGCGTCACGCGTCTGCAAACCGATCCGACAAAATGGCGCACGAAGAAAATGGCCTACTTCTTCGACCACTGGCCGTCGGCCCTGCGCTGGCCATTCGAACATACGTTCTGGCCGCGCGGGCGGAGAATCACGATGGAAGAGCTGGTCTACGGCTGGCAGGACGCCGAAGGGACGGATCACGTTGGGCTGAATGCGGTCGTCACGGAGCCGGGCGTTGCCAACGCCTGGCCGATGCCGATCGAGAACCGCACCAACATGCTCTCCACTGGCATCAAAACGCCGGTCGGCATCAAGATAATGGGGCCGGACCTGGCGGTGCTGTCGGACCTGGCTTCCAAGGCATCGGTCCTCATGCTGAATGTGCCGGGCACGGCCAGTGCGTATCCCGAGCGGACGTTGGGCGGCCTGTATTTGAACATTGACGTCGATCGCACCAAGGCCGCGCGCTACGGCCTGACCAGCGGCGACGTGCAGGACGTCGTCAGCACCAGCTTGGGCGGTATGAAAACCACGACGGCCGTCGAAGGGCTGGAGCGGTATCCGATTAATGTGCGCTATGCCCGCGATCTGCGCGACGACCCCGACGCCATCAAGCAGGTGCTGATTCCGACGCCGGCCGGTGCACACATTCCGCTGGGCATGGTGGCCGACGTGAAAATCGAACCGGGGCCGCCGATGATCAAGAGCGAGAACGCTCGACGATCGGCCTGGGTCTTCGTCGACGTCACCGGCCGCGACATCGGCGGCTTCATTGCTGACGCCCAGAAGGCGGTCAGCCAGAATCTCACCTTGCCGCCCGGCTACACGCTCGTCTGGTCCGGCCAGTTCGAGAACATTCGCGACGCGAACGCGCGCCTGAAATGGGCCGTTCCGCTGACATTGCTCCTGATCGTGATGCTGCTCTACGCGGCCACGCGCAGTTGGTTCCGCGTCGGTGTGGTGCTGTTGGCCGTGCCGTTCAGCCTCGTCGGTGCCGTCTGGTTTCTGTACTTCCTGGGCTACAACCTCAGTCTCGCCGTGTGGGTCGGCGTCATCGCCTTGGCCGGGCTTGATGCCGAAACCGGGCTTGTTATGTTGCTGTATTTGGACAACAGCTACGAGCGTTTTCGCTCAAATGGGCAGATGAACAACCGGGACGATCTGTGGCACGCCGTGCACGACGGCGCGGTGAAGCGGATTCGGCCCAAGACCATGACCGTCGCCGCGGCGTTCATCGGCCTCGTCCCGTTGCTCTGGGCCACCGGTACGGGCGCGGACGTGATGCGCCGCCTCGCCGCGCCGATGCTCGGCGGGCTGTTCACCAGCTTCCTGATGGAGCTGCTGATCTACCCGATCATTTTTTTCGTCGCCAAGTCGTTGACCCTTCGTCGCGAAACGGCGCGGGAGGGCAGCGATGCGTAAAGCGTCAATCGCTCCCATCGCCGGGTGGTTAGCCGCCGTGACGCTGATCGGCGGCTGCACGGTGCATCCGCCCGGCGAGCAGGCCGAGCGCGATACGGCGCGGGGTGAAGGGCGGCCCTTCGAAAAACGGCTTGTCGTCCGTCCACCGCTTCCATCGAACCCGACGCTCGAGCAGCTGGTCGACTACGCACTGCTGAACAACGCCTCCCTCGAAGAATCCTACTGGACGTGGCGCGCGGCCATTGAACAGATCCCTCAGGACGGCACCCAAACCGCCTCAGTGAACCTGGCCGCGGGCGCGATGATCAACGGCGGGCGCTCGAGTTGGGACAGCACCACGCTGGCTCTGTCGAACGATCCGATGACCGACATCAAGACGCCCAGCAAGCTCGGCGCGGCCGCCCGACAGGCCTTGGAAGACGCCCGGGCGGCCGGGCACCGATTCTTCAACGCCAAGTACGAATTACGCGGGAAGGTGCTTTACGCATGGTACGACTATGCGCTCGACGCTGAGCTGATCCGGCTCGAGGAGAACAACGAACAATTGCTCCAGACGGTAGCCAGTTCAACGGCGGCTCGCAGTCGCGTCGGCAGTGGAGGACAGGAGGTCGTGCTCAAAGCCGCGAATGAACTCGATTTGGCCCGCAACGACTTAGCAACGCTTCAAGCCCAACTGCTTAGCCGGCGCGCGACGATCAATGCGTTGCTCGGCATGCCGCCCGACACAAAACTGCCGATCCCCGCGACGATACCCGTTAAGCGAGCGGCGTTGCCGGATGATGGCCAACTCATTGGGATGGCGGCCAAGGCCAATCCGGAACTGCGCGCTTTAGCCGATCAAATCCGAGGTCGAGAAAACGGCCTGGCGCTCGCCCGACTTCAGTATGTTCCTGACTTCAATCTGAGTATCGGCACCGACTTGGCCGGCAGCGTGCAGTCCCTCCTCGGGCAGGTCACGATCCCGGCGTTTCGACACGAAGCAATTGATGCAGCCGTGGAGCAGGCCGAGGCGAAGCTGAGAGCGGCGGAGGCGGCGCGGCGCGAATCGGCCAATGCCTTGGCCGCCCGCGTGATCGCGGCGATCGTGGTCCTGCGCGACGCTGACCGTCAACTGACGCTTCTCCAGGAACAGATCCTCCCGCGAATTAAACAGATCGTCAGCATCGGTCGTACGTCGTACGTCACCGGACGCAGTTCCCTTCTCGATTATCTTGACGAGCAGCGATCGCTTATCGCCATCGAGCGACTTGTCGCGAACCTGCACGCCGCGAGGGAGAAAGCCTTGGTCGATTTGGAGACGGTTGGCGCGACGTCCATGATTGGATCGGGTGAAGAGGCGACGGGTGACGGGGGTCATTAGCCAGATGGCGAGCCGAACGAGCAATGCAGCCGTTTCATGCCGACCATGACCGGAATAGGTAACAGATGTGGGCCGGAGAGCTCAAGCCGGCTGTTAAAAATTGTCAGGGTATTAATTTAAGGCTGACGTAGCCGCGGCGCGTTACGACGCGTTGGACACGCATGCCTACGATGAGGATGGCGTGCGGGTCACCAAGGCGACCGGCAACCAGACCACCAGATTCCTGAACAACACGCTGAACCCACGGTCTATATCAAGCCGATCGAGGAGAAGTCAAACGGCAGCTACGAGACTGGCCTGTCTGTGGTGACCCAGGCCAATGCCTCAATCCAACTCAGCCAACGTTCCAGCATGGCCGACCCAATTTCGTTGCAAGCGAAACCGCGAAATGAAAGGAGAAAACCCGGCAGTGGATGGATCCTCCGATGAACTGCAGGGGTGCCGGTATTGACGGGCTATTGGCTAACTGCTTACACCGCAAACGCGAAAATCTCGAGCCGCGCAACGGCATTTGTAAGTCGATTTGACCGCGGAAAAGTCAGACAGCGGATCCAAATACGTTCGCGGCGTTCAGGACCCAGTGGCGGTCCGCTCATGCTTCGAAAGTAACCCCGTTACTTTGAGTTTGCCAAGCACGACGCGGTTCTCATTACCGTGAATTCCTAGTGTGGCTTAAAGACCGCAACATAGGTGTCCACCGCGTCGAGGCCGGAACCAAGCCTCAGCGGCGACGACGCCGCGGCTGAAGCCGGTCGTTGCCGTCCCGCTGACGGTAAAGTTACCGCTCTGTAGTCGACCGACCCTGCCGTTAAGTTCGTCGAAGTTGGAGAGGGAAAGCCATAGCCGGCGGGTTAGATCGCGGCACCCTTAATTTCGGCCAAGGCGTTCACGTAAATGTTGTGTTGTCCTTCAACGATTTCCCGTACCGCGTCGGCCGAGCGGGCCGACAATAGTCGCCGGCGCTGTTCCCTGTCACCCAATGTCCGGCCAGCCGTGGCAAGCAGGCGTAAATGCGCATTCGGTCCGTCGGCGGGGGTCAAAAGGAGGAACGCAATATCGATCGGCGGATCGCCCGCGTTCAGCAGCCCAGCCCGCGTGACGGCAAGTGCGGCGACAGCGGTGACAAGACCCTGCACGCGCGCATGAGGTAGCGCGATCCTTTCGTTGAGAAATGTGGACCCCCTCGACTCTCGCTCCTCTACCAGTTTCAGCAGACTATCCACAGGCAACTCGATTCCTGTGCCGACGACAGCAGCGCAAATCATCCGTCGAAGCAGGTCTTGGCGAGAAACAGGCTCGTCCAGAATCAGGATGTGTTCGACCGGTAGCACGGCTGCCAGTTCGCTTTCCGATCGGGCGGCGGCAGACGCGGTCGTTGACGCTATTCGCTGGTCAGGGTGCAGTGATATTGCTGGCTTGGCATCCTTGGACGGTGACCAATCAGACGCGTCGGCGTCGACGACGATTACAGTTACATCTTTCTGACGCGTGATCAGTTCTTCAGCCACGCTGCGGCCTCCCAGCACACGTCGCCACCAGGCGATCGGGCGCGGGCTGCCGATGACGACCTGGCCGACGCGATATTCGTGAGCGAACCTTAAAATCGTGTCGGCAACGTCGGTGCCTTTGAAGGTGAACACCGTAGCCCCAAGTTGGTTCGCCAACGTGAGGGTGTCGCCAAGCAGCCGCTGGGTGGTCGCATCGATCACCGTCGGATCTTCTTTCGGCGTCTGCACATAAACCGCGTACCAGTTCCGATTAAGCCGGCCGGCCAGGCGTGAGCCGAAGCGGAGCAGCCGCGCGCTGTTCGGGCCGCGCGAGGAAAGGCAGACCATGATCTGTTCGGTCGCCGCGGCATCGGTCGCGGCCGTCGCAGCGTTGCCGTTTTCAGGGCGCGTCTCACGACGGCGAAGGTCCAACTGGCTTGCCAGCTCGCGCATCGTCAGCTCGCGCAGGTGTTCGAGGTTCGATTCGGTGAAAAAGTGCTCCAGCGAAGCGGCCACGCGTTCGTGCGGGTAAATCTTCCCGTCGCGCAGCCGTCGTTGCAGATCTTCCGCGGCCAGGTCGACATTGATGACCTGGTCCGCCTCGGCCAGCACGGCATCGGGCACGCGCTCGCGGACTTTCACGCCGACAAGCCGTTCGACCAAGTCATACAGGCTTTCCAAATGCTGCACGTTCATCGTTGAAATGACATGAATGCCCGCGGCGACCAGCGTGCGGACGTCTTCGTATCGTTTCGCGTTGCGGCTGCCGGGAATGTTCGTGTGGGCCAGTTCGTCGACCAAGACGACCTGCGGCTTCCGGGCCAGAACGGCGTCAAGATCCAGTTCTTCGACGGTGATGCCGTGATATTCGGCGTGCCGCATCGGCACGCGGTCCAGGCCGTCGATCAGCGTGATCGTTTCGGCGCGGCCGTGGTGTTCGACAACGCCAATGACGACATCAACACCGTCGGCCTTGAGCCGGTGACCTTCCTGGAGCATCTGGTAGGTCTTGCCGACGCCCGGCGCGAAGCCGAGATAGAGTTTCAGCCGGCCGCGTTGAGAGCGTCGGATCATCTCAAGGAAACTGCTGGCTCGGGTTGCCGGCATAAGGGCCACGTCCTTCAATGCATACGAACCAGACGCGGCCGCAAGACAGACCGGTGACACCGGAACCTGCCGCGGGGCCGCTGGTCACTTCGATTTCTGATCCAACGCCAGATTCAACATCAACACGTTCACGCCGGGCTCGCCAAGGAAACCCAGGCTCGGTCCGTCGGTGCTCGTGTCAATCAATGCTTGAACTTCACTCGCGCTCAGGCGGCGTGCTTTAGCGATGCGGGCGACCTGCGCGGCGGCGTTGACCGGGCTAATGTGCGGATCGAGGCCGCTGGCGGAACGCGTGACGGCATCGGCTGGAACGGTGGCGTCGGCGGCCATGCCGTTTTCGGTGCGATAGGCCGTGGCGAGGTCTTTGACGCCGTCATAGTCCGCCGATGGGTTGGCACTGCCATCGGCGTTCTTGCTGCCATGGATGCCGCTCAACAGTTTGTCGCTCAGCGGGCCAAGGTTCGTGCCGGACGAAGCGCTGGCGTCGTAGCCGGCACCAGCGGCGCTGGGTCGGGGGTGAAAATACTTCGGCGCTGTGAACGTCTGGCCGAGCCAGCGGCTGCCGACCGCTTCGTCGACATTGCTGGTGGCGGCGCCCGCTTTGGTGACGAGCGAACCGTTCGCCTGCACGGGAAACGCCGCCTGGGCAATGCCCCAGACCAGCAGCGGGTAAAGGCCACAGCAGATCAGAAGCAGGATGATTGTCGACGCCACGGCCGTATAGATCTGGCCGCCAATCGACTGGTATTCTTCGACAGTGTGAGTAGCAATGTTCATATTGGTTTTCAGGTTGTTCATGACTCAGGCCAAGTGGAACAGGTTGTGAACGATCAGGTCGATCAGTTTGATGCCGGGGAACGGAATCAGCAGGCCCCCGACGCCGTAAATCAGCATGTTGCGCTGCAGCGTCGCCGCGGCCGTCATGGGGCGGAACTTCACGCCGCGCAGGGCGAGCGGAATCAGCAGCACGATGATGATCGCGTTGAAGATGACGGCCGACAGGATGGCGCTGTGCGCCGTGCCCAGCCGCATGACGTTCAGCGGCTGAATCTGCGGATAGGCCGCGACCAGCAGGGCAGGGATGATGGCGAAGTATTTCGCCACGTCGTTCGAGATACTGAAGGTCGTCAGCGCGCCGCGGGTCATCAGCATCTGCTTGCCGATCTCGACAACTTCGATCAGCTTGGTCGGATTGCTGTCGAGGTCGACCATGTTGCCGGCCTCTTTGGCGGCCTGCGTGCCGGTGTTCATGGCGACGCCGACGTCGGCCTGCGCGAGCGCGGGGGCGTCGTTCGTGCCGTCGCCGGTCATGGCGACCAGATGGCCGGCGGCCTGCTCCTTGCGGATCATCGCCATTTTTTCTTCGGGCTTCGCCTGGGCGAGAAAGTCGTCGACGCCGGCTTCTTTCGCGATCGCGGCGGCGGTGAGCGGGTTGTCGCCGGTGATCATGATGGTGCGAATGCCCATGGCACGGAACCGCGCGAAGCGTTCGGGCAGGCCCTGCTTGACGATGTCTTTCAGGTAGACCGTGCCGAGCGCGCGGTGTCCTTCGGCGACGACCAACGGCGTTCCGCCCTTGGCAGAAATCTCTCGAACGGCTTCGGCCACTTCGGCGGGCAGCGTGCCGCCGACGAACTCGCGTACGCTGTCGGCCGCGCCTTTGCGGACCTGCTTGCCGTCGAGGTTCACGCCACTCATGCGGGTGTTGGCGGAGAAAGGGACGAACTCGGCGTGCGGCAACTCGTGCAGTTCGCGGCCGCGGATGCCGTAACGTTCCTTGGCCAGCACGACGATGCTGCGGCCTTCGGGCGTCTCGTCCGCCAGGCTCGAAAGCTGTGCGGCATCGGCCAGTTCGGCTTCCCTCACGCCTGAAGCGGGAACGAACTCGACGGCCTGGCGATTGCCGAGCGTGATGGTGCCGGTCTTGTCCAGCAGCAGGACGTCGACGTCACCAGCTGCTTCCACGGCTCGGCCGCTCATGGCCAGCACGTTTTTCTGCACCATGCGATCGATGCCGGCGATGCCGATAGCGCTGAGCAGCCCGCCAATGGTCGTCGGAATCAGGCAGACCAGCAGCGACACCAGGATCGGCACGGTGACACTGGCCGCTACCGCTTCGCCGCTGTATTTGGCGAAAGGCTTGAGGGTGATACAGACGACCAGAAAGACGATCGTCAGGGCCGACAGGAGAATCGACAAAGCGATTTCGTACGGCGTCTTCTGCCGCATGGCCCCTACGATCAGGCCGATAATGCGGTCCATGAAACAC
>JAQGHK010000407.1 GCA_028288875.1 Phycisphaerales bacterium
GCAGAGCATCAAGGCTCGCGCCGAGGCCAAAATGAAAACCGCCGGCAATCCGCCGGCATCATCCAAGGAGAAATGACATGAGCGCACCAATCCCATCCGCTGTGAACAGCAATCGTGCTGTTGTTGAAAAATCGACCACGATCGATGCGTCGCCAGAGGTGATTTTCGAATCGATCCTGGAAGACATGCAGGGCATTCCGGATGCCCAAGGCAAGCCAATGGACTTTAAGCTGGAAGCCTTCCCCGGCGGCCGCTGGTATCGCGATCTGGGCAACAACGCCGGCCATTTTTGGGGCCACGTGCAGGTCATTAAGCCGCCGACGCTGATCGAGGTCTTCGGCCCGTTGATGATCAGTTCTGCCGCGGTCAGCCACGTGACCTACCGCGTGAAGTCCGAGGGCGGGAAGCAGACGCTGACGATCACTCACAAGATTTTCGGAGATTTCGATCCCAGCATGCCCGGCAAAGTCGACGGCGGCTGGCAGATGGCGATCGACCGCATTCAGGCCCGGGCGCTGAAGCGGACGTAAATCAGGCACACATACCGGCATTCTAACGGAGAGATTTATGACCTCGAAAGCAGCCATCCAACTTGCATTGCAATACAGCGACCAATTCGCCGGCGCGCTCGGCGATATGAAAGACGCCCCCATGACCCGCCCCGGGACGTGGGGCGGCAATCACCCGATGTGGATCGCCGGCCACCTGGCCGTCGTGGAAGGGCGTTTGCACAAGATCCTGTTCGGCACGCCGAATCCGGTTGAAAACTGGAAGCCGATGTTCGACTGGGGCACCACGCCGATGGACGACGCCGCGGCCTACCCGCCGTTCGAAAAAGTGCTCAGCGCGTTCGCCGGCCTGCGCGCTAAGACCCGCGCGTATCTCGACACACTCGATGATGCCGCACTCGATAAGCCCGTAGCGATGTCGGCCCCGGGCCTGCCGATCTTTGATACCGTCGGCAACACGATCTCGATCATCGCCTTCCACCAATGCCTGCACGCCGGCGAAGCCGCCGTCACCCGCCGCGCCGCGGGCAAGTCGCCGTTCTTCACGCCATCGGCAGAGTTGCGGGCGTTCTAAATCGCGTTCAGAGCCACGGCTAGCAACGAAGTCGAACTGCGGTGGAATCAGACGGAAGGCCCGCGCTAGAGTTGAGTTTGGAGCAGCCATGAGCACCTACCCAATGCCAGCCATTGTGAGCCGGGACGAATGGGAACGTTCGCGAGCGGACCTGCTGGCCCGGGAAAAAGCACACATGCAGGCCGGCGACCAGATCGCTGCCGCCCGGCGTCGCCTGCCGATGACGCCCGTCGATCCCGTCTCCGTTCAAGGCCCGGCCGGCGTAACACCGCTGCACCAGTTGTTTGAAGGACGGTCGATGCTGCTGGTCTACTTCTTCATGTGGAATGCGGGCAAGCCGCACGCCAAACAGTGCGAGGGGTGCACGTTCAACCAGGCAGCGGTGAACGAGGCGACGCGTGGCTATCTGGCCGCGCGTGATGTCTCTTACGCCGTCTTCTCGGTGGGGCCGCTGGAGGAACTGCTCGCCTACCGCGATTTCATGGGCTGGACGACGCCGTGGTATTCCATCGCCCAATCCGGCCCGATACTTAAAACCCGCGACGGCGGCGACCTGCGTTGTTACCTGCGCGACGGCGAACAGGTCTACCAGACCTATGACCTGACCATGCGCGGCACGGAATCAACGCTGCCCGCGTTGCAGTTCCTCGACCTCATGCCGTTCGGCCGGCAGGAGACGTGGGAAGACAGCCCGCCCGGCACGCCACAGGTGAAGGCTGGCTCGTGGTGGCGCCAGAACGGCAGGCCGATCGCGCAATGGACGCGCACCAGTGAGCCCGCGCCGCCGAAATAGCGATCAGTACGCGATCGACGGCGCCCAATATCCCGTCGGCGGATCGTACGGGCCCATCGCCATCAGCTGCAGCACTTTCACCGCGCGGAAGCCGCGGGCTAGCGCTTTGCGGATGAGCGGGCCGTTGCGGGTGGGGAGGAGGATGCGCTGCAGCGGAGGCGGCAGGGCCGTGACAGCAACCTGCGATGTCGTCAGCAGGTCTTCGGCCGTCTCACCGGCGGCGAAGCCGAAGAAGCCCGGCACCACGAACGCTGCCAGCCGGCCGCCGAAGAATCGGCCGTGCGGAATGCAGCCCATGGCGGGGCCGTTGGCGATCATCGACAGCAACTCGGCCCGGCGCGACACCTTTTGCATCGCCACGCACAGTGCGTCGGCCGCATCGACATCCGCCGGCATAAGTGGGCGACACGCATCATCATGGGCGGGCGGCACGGCCATCAGCACCAGCGGCTCGGTCACGTCGAAACCGAGTGACGTGTAGAGGCTGAACGACGCCATGTTGAATGAATCCTGCACCAGCCGCACCGCCGGGCCGTGGTGTTCGATCGCGTACTCAATGATGTACCGCATGAGCTGCCGGCCGACGCCTTTGCATTGGCGATTCGGGTCGACACAGATCGGCCCCACGCCGGCCGTCGCGTCGGTGAGCTGCACGAAGTTGTGGCCGACGACTGTGTCGCCATCCATCGCCACCACGCCGTACACGTCCGGCCGATTCACAAACGCGCCGGCCATCGCGAGCGCCATCTCCGGGCTGATGATGTCCAACTCAAAGCCATGGCGATGGCTGATCGCCGCGAACGCGTCAAAGGTGATTCGCGCGATCGACTGGGTGTGCTCGGTCAACGCTCGGGTCAATTCGATGGCCATCAGTTCCTCCGTTGCGCCAAGGGTCCGGCGGGGGACGGGCGCAACGGCGATTTTTACCCGATGGCCGGGGAAACTAAAACGGCAAACGCATCGGCTGCGGTCGCCGCCTCATGACCGCTTGGCACGCGTCGTCTTCTTCCGGCTCGATTTCTTAGCCGTCTTCTTCGCAGCTTTTTTGGTTGCCTTCGGTTTGCAACTCCCTTTGGCACCGGGCTTTTTGCCCGGCGTGGGCTCGTAGCCCGGCCAGCAGCGGCCGGCCTGGCGTTTGTTGCGTTCGGCTTGTGTCTTGGCGGGTTTGGTCTTGGCCATGTTGGGTCCTTTGACGAACCCTAGGCAAGGCGGGCCCCGCAACGCCGTGACAGAAATTATGAAATGAGCGGTCCTGGATCTTGGCTTACGACGTCCGCGATCGACGGCGGACCGTGAAGATCGCCGCCAAGCCCATGACGGCAAGGCCCGCAGGCTCGGGGACGACAAAGCCTGCCCGGCTCAGCCGAAACACCGTGCCGCCGATCGTGCCGCCGCCGTTGGCGGTGCCGTACAGATCGCCATTGGCGTCGGCGATCAGGCTGCCGGTCGGGCCGCTGCCGTTGGTCCCATCGAAGTCGTACACGTCGATGAGATTGTGCGAGCCTGCCGTGACTTCAAAGATCGTGCCCTTGGCGAACGCGCCACCGTCGGCCGTGGCGCCGAAGAGGTTGCCCGCGCCGTCCATGATCAACGCCCCCTGCGGCCGCCGCCCGGAACCGGCCAGGCCGAAGGAGGCCAGCGTCGTCAGGTTGTGTGTGACGGCATCGATTTCGAAAACGGTGCCATGCCCGTTTACGCCGTCCTCGAACGTCGTGCCGTACATGTTGCCGGCCTTATCGAAGATCAGCGTGCCGGACGGGTAGCTACCGTTGGTCTGGTTGAAGTTCGCCAGCGAGGTCATCGTGGATGAGCCGGCGGCGATCCGGAAGATCGCACCAAAGTCATTGCCCGTACCCGTGCCCGACCCGTAGATATTGCCCGCGGCATCCAGCGTGAGTTCCGAGGACGACAAGCCGCCAAAGGCGTGCGTGAAGGACGTGATCGGCGTGATGACGCTGCTGCCGGGCGTGATCTTAAAGACAAGGCCGATGTCGCTCGTGCCGCCGTATTGCGTGCTGCCATAGATATTGCCCGCGGCGTCGAGCGTGACTCCGGCGTAGGGGTTAGCGCCGGTGGTCTTGCGGTCGAACTTGGCGATGGTGGTCAGCGTTTGCGAAGCGAGGTTGTATTTAAACACCTGCCCGTCGATCGAGCCCGGCTGGCCCCAGTTGGTGCCGTACAGATTGCCCAGGCCGTCCGCCGTCAGCTTGCTGGTCGCGAAGCCGCCGTTGTTGCCGTTGAACGTAGCCAGCGGCTTGATGGTGCTGGTCAGCTTGTCGGCCTCGAACACCGCGCCCCGGTCAAAGGTGCCGCCGACTTCGGTGGTGCCGAACAGGTTGCCGGCGTTATCCATGATCAGCCCGCCGCCCGGCAGCCGGCCGCTGCCGGCATCCATGTTGGCCAGAACATCCAATTGCGCGCCCTGCGCCGTCGCGGCCAGTGCGGTCAGAATCGCCGCAGACCGGAAAAACCGAAATTCGCCGTGCATGTTGCTCCCCTGAAAGGGCCGAAGCCCTACTGACCGAAATGAAGTCGCCCAAGAATCCGCCCCAACGGCTATGTCGCCACCGACATGGGGTTGGCGGCCGTTTATCCTGTTTAACGCAATCATTACGATTGCATTGAACAGGGCGAACGATGGGACCTGCGAAGGACGGATTACGAATGCGTCGTGACAGGAACTGGCCGACCGGACCCCGGCGCATTGTTCGCAATGTCCACCGCCGCCCCCGAACGTGCCGTGTCGGATTATCCGAGACAAGCGACGAACCGGCGACCCGCCCCATAGTCATGCGCCGGGTGCGCCCTCGCGGGCCAATCAAAATGCTTAAACGCCCAGCCGCTCTTTCCATGCGGCCAGCTGGTCTTCAAACGGCTTTCCGCCGGCGGCGCCGGCGCTTTGGTAACGCTTGACAACGTTCGCTGCGCCGAGGCAGGTGAAGACGTCCTCGGTCACACGCTTGTCCGTCTTGCTGGCGGCGATCACTTCATTGAACGCCTCGACGCTCAACTGCGATAGCGCGTGCTTCCCTTCCTTTTCACACCGGGCCACCAGCGTGCCGACGATATGGTGGGCCGTGCGGAACGGGATGCCGGCGGTGACGAGGTATTCCGCGAGGCTGGTGGCATCGAGAAAGCCGCGGTCCAGCGTCGGCTCGATGCGCGCCTTATCGTAGCTGGCGCTGTTCACGATCGCGGCCGCCATCGTCAGGCACTGGCTGACGGTGTCGTACGCACGGAAGACGATACGCTTGTCTTCCTGCAGGTCGCGGTTGTAGCCGATGGGCAGGCCCTTGAGGATCGTCATCAACGCGAACAGATCGCCGTAGACGTTCCCGCACCGGCCGCGGATCAGCTCCAGCATGTCTGGGTTCCGCTTCTGCGGCATCATCGAACTGCTGGTGGTGTACCGGTCGGCGATCTTAATAAAGCCGAACTCGGTGGTCATGTAAATGATCCACTGCTCGGCCCAGCGGGAGAGCCATTGAGCGGTCATCGCACACGCATAGAGGAAGTCACAGGCGAGATCGCGGGACGCAGTGCTCTCGATCGAACTTCGCGAAACTTCGATCTCGTCGTGGCCAACCATTCCCGGCGTCTCGCGATTCATCCACCACAAACTCAGTTCGCGATCGATTGGCAATGAAGTGCCCGCGATAGCACCCGAGCCGAGCGGCCATTCGACGGTCTGTGTCATCCATGGCGCGTAGAACCGCTGTAGAGCGTTGCTGAATGTAGAGGCCCACGTCAACGCCTCAGCACCGGCGGATATCGGCTGCGCGCGTTGGAGGTGGGTGAACGACGGCATCACGACATCGCGGTTGCGTTCGGCAAGGTCAACGAATGCACGGATGATTACGTCGAACTGCTCGCGACCCAATGCGTACGACACGTTGTGAATCCAAAGCACGAGATCCGTCGCCACCTGATCATTCCGGCTCCGCCCGGTATGCAGCTTTCGCCCCGGCTCGCCGATGCGTTCGGTGAGGGCCGATTCCACGCACATGTGGATGTCTTCCAGTTCCGGCTTGAACCCCGCCCACTTCGGCCCGTCGCGGTCGATCTCGGCCTCGATCTCCTTGAGCCCGGCGAAGATCGCCTCGCGGTCGGCCCCGGTGATCAGGCCGACTTTTTCCAGCATCGTCGCGTGCGCGATGCTGCCGGCGACATCGACCTTGTACAGCCGCCAGTCGTAGCTCATCGATTCGACAAAGGTCTGCGCGATGGCGTCGGTCGCCTCGCCGATGCGGGCCTGCCAGCTCTTTGCAGGTGTGTTAAGCGTGTCGGACATACACACAGTCTATAGTCATTCGGGGCATTGTTTAAGCGTATACGGTAGGCTATGCTACTGCTTGTATTGATAACGCATCCAACGGATTGTAACGGTCGTCGTCTGAAGACGCTGGCATGGACGCCTTAGACCGATGCGTGGATTCTGATCCACGAGGTGTCTGTGCCAAGTGAAATTCGCTTTGCTGAAATTCGCCGTTTTGTTGAGAAACATGGTTGGATATTGATCCGGATCCGTGGGTCACATCATGTTTTTAAGAAATCCGACGGCTCGACGTATTCCATCCCGGTCCACCATGGCAAAGTCAAACCGCTCTATTTCCGCGAAATCAAAAAACAGGTCCGCGAAGATTGATCGCCCGTTCGATCCGACGATGCTCAAGCGTGCCCGCCAAATCGCTGAGCAATACCGTATCGTTATCAAGCATGAAGACGGCGAGTATTACGGGCAATCGCTAGAACTGCCCGGAGCGATGAACGACGGCAAAACGCCTGCTGAGTGCATCGAGAAGACGATCGATATCGTTACGACCACAATTGCCTTTATGCTCGAAAACGGCGAGACGCCACCGCTTCCCTCCACAGATGAGCGGCGTGACGAACAGGTCAATGTGCGATTGAGCAAGCTTGAGAAACTGACGTTCGAAGAAGCCGCGCGCAGTCGCGGTTTTCGTGGACTTTCTGATTTCATGCGGTCCGCGACACTCAATAGTGCGATGCAGAAATCATCGGTTCATTCCTGAATTGATAATTTCTGGTTCCGCTACTTCTTAGTTGTTCGCGGTCATCGCCGCGGAAGAACCTTTTTCCGTCGACCCGAACTTGAACCAGTCGCTGGTCATCGACCCGTTGTTGATGACGAATTTCGCGATGCACAGGTCCGGGCCGGCGCCGCTGGCGACGAAGAATTGCTTCCCGGTCTTGATGCCGATGCCGTAGACCTTCACTTTGCCGAAGGTCCAGACCACGGAGTACGGCTTGGCCTCGTCGGAAGCGCCGACGATGGCGAGGGGTTTGATGGTGACCGTGCCGGTGTAGGCCGCGCCGGTGGTGGGGGCGGCGGCGCTGTCGATCTTGTAATCGCCGTCGAGGGTCGCAGGGCCGCTCAGAACTTCGGTGCCGGTATTTTTCGGATTGCCGTCGATGTACCACGGCGACCACTTGCCGGTGAGCTTGCCGCCGTCGATGTCATAGACGCACAACGCCGCCGTCTTCGGCGTGCCGTAGGCGACCCAGAAGGTCTTGTCGCCGGTCACGAGCGCGTAGTGGCCGACACCGGTCCAGGCCGGGCCGCCGCCTTGCGTCAGATCGAAGGTGACGGGATAGGCGTCGCCTTTCTTCTCGGCGACGGTGATCGTTCCCTGGCCGACTTTCTCCTGGATGCCGCTGCTGTTGAGCATCGTCCACTTGCCGGCCACCTGGTCGGCGGCGTCGAGCTTTTGCTGCTCGGCATTGGCTTCCTTCGCCGCGTTCTTCTGGGCGGCCAGTTCCGTGTCGCTCAGCTTGAACAGGTCGGGCTTGAGCAGATACAGCCCGGCGATCAGCTGCTGTTTGGACAGGGCGTCGCCTTCAATGGAGTAGATGCGGTTGTCGGCGGCGGTCGGGCAGAGGTTCGGATGCTGGTAGTTCATCACCACTTTTCCGCCGGCCGCGTGGCGGAGGTCGTCGCCGTCGATGGTCAGCAGTTTGACGCCAACCGGCGTATCGCCCGGCCGCACGACGCCGTCATCAATGCTGAACAGCTTCTTCCCGTCGCGATCGCGAATGTCATCGCCATCAACCGACAAGGCCCGCTTTTGGCCGACCTGGCTCAGGTCGTTGCCATCGACCTCGATCAGCCGCTTCCCGCCCGGCTCAGCGCAGATGAAGGACGACGCCAATGACGGTGCGGCCAACAGCGTGATGGCGAGCAATCCCGTGCGAATGCGATGAATGCGAATCATAGATCCCTCCCTTAACTGCAAAGCCGCCCGCACCCGAATGGTGCATAGCGGAGCTGATTCTGTCATTCGCAGGGGTCAAGTCAACGAAAAGCCGTCGGCCGGCTGTTGTTGTCATCTTCTTGTCATTATTCGCAGATAGGCTTGATCAAGCGCCGTTCTGGCGTCTGCGAAGTCGTTTACCAAGCTTGGCCGGAACCATCGGCGGGGAGTTTTCAGATGCATTTCCGATCGAGCCCAGTCGCACTGGCTGCGTTTTTTTTCGCCGCAGCTTCGTCGTCAGCAATTCACGCCGCATCGCTCGGCCCGGTGTTTTACATCGCGATGGAAAACCATAACTGGACTCAGCCCGCCAGCTACACCAGCACGCAGGCGATCAAAGGCAATGCCGCCGCGCCGTACATCAATAGTCTGGTCACGCCCGGCAACGCCAACGCCGTCTACACGTCCTACGCCAGCAACTACACGAACGTGAAGGTGCCGTCGCTCATTCATCCGTCGGAGCCGAATTACATCTGGGGCGAGGCCGGCACGAACTTCGGCGTCACCAACGATAACGATCCCTACGGCACCAGCGGTAACAACCAGACGACCACGCAGCACCTCACCGGCCTGCTGCAGGCCAGCGGCATCGTGTGGAAGTCGTATCAGGAAGATACCAATCTCGTCCCGACCTCCGGCGGCGTGAACACACCCGGCACCAACGCGCTCACCAACACCCTGGCCGGCCCGACGCAGACCACCGTGCCGCTCAAAAGCTTCAGCGGCACGTCCGCCAACTACACCAACTCGTACAACAGCAGCCATCAGTACGATTACGCCGCCAAGCACAACGCGCCGGTTTTTTTCACCGACACCAACGGCGGTAACAACAGCACCAATACCAACCCGCAAGCCGGCCATTACTCGGCCTTGCAGCAGCTGAGCGCGGACCTGTCATCCGGCACGGTAGCGCCGTACAACTTCATTTCGCCGGACCAGTTCAACGACATGCATACGTCGCTCAGCGGCGGCTTCACCTACAATGGCACCGCCCGCACGGGCGACGCCGCCAACATCGCCCAAGGCGACAACTTCCTGTCGCAGATTATTCCGGCCATCATGGCCAGCAACGCGTTCCAGAATCAGAACGCCACCATCGTGCTCTGGAATGACGAAACCGAGGGTGAATCCCTCGCCACCGCCAGCCAGTTCACCGGCATGGAAATCGTCATCAGCAAACTGGCCAAGGGCAATGCGTACAACAGCACGTTGGCGTACGACCATTCGTCCGACCTGAAGACGATGCAGGAACTGCTGGCCGTCGGCGGGGCGAGCGCAACGGGCTTCCTCGGCGCAGCAGCCACTGCCACGGACCTGGCCGATCTATTCGTCAATGGCGCGCTCCCGCGGGCTGGTGCCAGCAGCATTCCGGAGCCGGCATCGATGATAGTCTTGGCCTGCGGCGGCGGGCTGCTTATGCTGCGTCGACGATGAACTACCGCCCCCTCGGCAATACCGACGTCAAAGTCTCAGAAATCTCCTTCGGCTGCTGGACGATGGGCGGCCTCAACTGGGTCAACGGAAGCCCCAACGGCTGGGCCAATGTCGATGAAGACGAAGTCACGGCCGGCATTAAGGCTGGGCTGGACGCCGGCGTAAATCACTTCGACAACGCCGACGTGTACGGAAACGGCAAGGCCGAGCGCATGCTCGCACGCGTGCTGAAGAAGCTGGCCGTGAAGAGCGAAAGCGTCGTCATCGCCACCAAGATCGGCCACTTCCCCGGCACGGCCGAGCACGCTTACCAGCCGGCCCACATTCGCCATCAGCTCGAACAATCGCTGATCAACCTGCAGCGCGATTACGTCGACGTCTACTACTTCCACCACGGCGATTTCGGCAAAGACGCCAAGTACCTGCCCGAAGCCGCCGCCACGCTGGACAAGCTGGTGGCCGAGGGCAAGGTTCGCATCAAAGGCCAAAGCGCCTACTCGGCCGATGATTTCGAACGCGCCGTGCCGATCGTGAAGCCGGCCGTGCTGCAGAGCTGGGCCCACGCGCTGGACGATCAGTTCGTCCGCCCCGGCAGCCGTGTCAGCAATCTGCTCGAAAAATTCCAGATGACGTACGTCGCCTTCAGCCCGCTGGCCCAAGGCCGGCTGCTGGACAAATTCGACCCGAAGAACCCGCCGCAGTTCGAACCCGGCGATCACCGCAAGGGCAACCAGGGCTTCGGCACGGAAGCGATCGAAAAGCTCAAGCCCAAGCTGGACAAGCTCAAGGCCCGCTTCGGCAGCACTACCGAAGACCTCGCCGGCATGGCACTGAATTACATCCTGGCCATGCCGCGCGTCGCGTGCGTCATCCCCGGCTTCCGCAATGAGCGGCAGGCCAAGTGCAACATCGCCAAAGCCGGCAAGGCCATGAACGCCGAGGACGTGAAGTTCGTTCAGGACGCGCTGGCGTAAGCCCCGCCGCGGCGGCAGCAATCAGGAGGCCGAGCATGGACGATAAACATGCGATGTGGCTGCGTGCCGTGGACACGCTTCTGGTCGAACTGTTCGACGGACCGCCGTCGGAGATGGCGTTCATCTTAAACGTCGGCGACATGGGCCTGCTCCGGCAATTGGAATCGCTCGATGCCAAGACGGCATCAACGCGGCCGATGCCGGGGCAGACCACAATCGCCGCCCATGTCGATCACGTGCTCTACGGCATCACACTGCTGAACCGCGCCGCCGACGGCGAACCCAATCCGTGGGCCACCGCCGATTGGGAAGCCAGCTGGCGGCGCACGACCGTCGACGACGCGGAATGGCGCATTTTGGTCGCCCGCCTTCGCACCGCCGCCGAGGCTTGGAAGCGAAATGCCCAAACGTGGTCGCAATGGGACGACATCACCGCGCCGGGCGTGCTGTCGAGCGTCGCCCACACCGCGTACCACATCGGCGCGATCCGCCAGATCCTCGCCGCGGCGGGTCAGAACCACGCACCCCGATGATTCGGCCCCGGGACGGCGGAAAAGGGTTGCTTTGCATCGGCCTGGCCCGATATGCTCTGCCGATCAATTCTGGTCGGAGGGATCGTTTGCGAAAATCCGTTTGTGCCGGCCTCGCTGGTCTGTTCGTCTCTTGCGTGAGTGCGCCGATTGCTTTCGCGGACGTGCTCGTCACGTCGTATTACACGACCTTCAACCAGCTGCCCATCGTGGCACGGTTTACCGATACAGGGATTAAGGTCGGCGGGAACCGCACCAGCAACGTTGAAGACCTGCCCGGCATCGACATCGGCCGAGACGGGTCGGTGTATACCACCGCGTGGGTGATGGGCAACGCGTCGCTCAGCGGCAGGAACGGGGCCGGTCAATCGTTGTTTGACGGCAGTGCGACGAATCTTGTGCAATACACACAAGGCGCGGGCATCGCCGTCGGCCCCGATGGTGACGTGTATGGCACAACCAGCTATTTCAACAACAGCGGTGCGCCCACGTCCAGCACCTACAACGGCGTCATCCGCTTCAACGGCCAGACCGGCGTTCAGAAGTCGCTGCCGTTCAACTTCGGTCAGGCCACAAACACCAACATCGGTGACGTCGCCTTCAGTCCCACCGGCCAGTTATATGTCGCAGCCTCGAACGGCATTTTCCGGCGCAGTCCGATCACCGGCGAAATCGAAACGTTCATCGCCGACGGGACCGGCGGGCTGGCCGGCGCGCTACGCATGACCTTCGGCCCGGATGGCAACCTCTATGTCACGAACTACGGGGGGCGAAATATCCTGCGATTCAACGGCACCACCGGCGCGTTCATCGACACGTTTGTGCCCGCGCCGGCCCCTGGAGTGAATTTCTACATCGATCTCGCGTTCGACAATGGCAAGCTGCTGGCCACCAACTACGGTGACTCCATTTTCCAATTCGACGCCGTCACCGGCGCGCCGGCCGGCGTCTTCGCCACGATCCCGGGTTATTCGCTGAAATCATTGGCCGTGGGTGCGATTCCCGAGCCGTCGATTGGCATGACCTTGGTTGCCGCCGGCTTAGTCGTTACCCGCCGATCACGTCGATCCCGCCCGGCAGCCGGCTAACGGCTTGATCCGGCCAGCGTGAGGCACGACCTTCTTTGCCGCGCACGCCTATAACAGCCCCGCCTACAGTCGGCCGTGGACTTTCCGGATCCCGCGCTCGATTATCGCCAACACCCCATGGCCTACCGCATCGGCCGGGGTGAGCAGGGCGTGCTCACCGTCGAGCCGTATAAAAGCGAACTGCTCCCGCACTGGCGGTTCAAAACGCCCGCCGAGGGGAAGAAATCGGCGGCGACGCTGTATCGTTTGTTTCAAGGCTATCTGAAGGCCGATGATTTTGTCGGCGCGGACATGGCTCGGAAATTCATCCAGATGGGTTGGACGCGGTCGCGCCGTTACGCCAATCACCCCGGCGGACGGAAATACAAACCCGGCACGCGTAACACCACGCGCGAGATCCTGCCGCAGCAGATCGACCCCATCAAAGCCGAATCAGCGGCCATCTTCCTCGAGACATTGCAGCGTGTGCGGAAAAACGCTCGCTATCAAGCGATGGCCCAGAGGCATCGTGTCCTCGAAAAGTCGGATCAATAGTCGTCACGCGCCGGCGGGAAGAGCGGCCGCGTCGGCCTAGACGCGCGGGATCAGGAAGCTGAGGTGACGCGCGGCGTGGATCAACTGGAGCTGCCGCCAATCCTCGACGCTCATCCAACCGAACGCCGGGTGGTCGATCCGCGGCGTCGTCAGTGCGGCCGATGCTTTTGCCGTCGCGGAAAACCGTTCGAACGCGCCGTCTTCAACCGCCGCTGGTGGACGCGTGGATTTAGGCGCGGGCACGGTCGGCATCGATCGCGTGCGCAGCAGCCGCTTTGCGATCAGGCCCAGCGCCCACCGCGCGGGCCGCGGCAGGCCGTTCCTGGCGTCGCGAGCGCTGACCATCGTCTTGTTCAGGTGATCCAGGATCTGCTCGAGCGACCACTGGCCGACCTGGTCATAGCCATGGGTCCGCAGGCGCGTCACATCAGCGGCGAGCGCGTCAAAGGTGCGGAAGTCTAACGGTCGGCGGTCCGGAGCGGGCATCTCGTAAGCCTACCGGCGAAAGCGCCGCCACGAAAAGCGACACGGCGGTTGGAGCGTTCCTATCGTTGCGTATGCCTCGCGCCGTCAAACCGCTTCCCGAGCTGGGCCTGGTCTGCCTGAGCAGTGATGAACAGTGCCGTTTCCGGACGATCACCCGCACCCGGTATCTGTCGCTCCCGCAAGAGCAGCGCGATAAAGATCTCCACGCCATCTACTGGGACAACATTCAGCGCCTGCACTGGACGCTCGGCTACTGCGCCCGGCGGAACATCCGCTTGTACCGGGCCACCAGCGCCTTGTTCCCCATGAGCGATGAGCCGGCCGGCGATGCGACGCTGCGCTCCATGGCGGCCTCGCTCTCCAGCATCGGCCGCCGGGCGAAGCAGTTGGGCATTCGCGTGGTGCTGCATCCGGATCAGTTCGTCGTGCTGAACAGTGAGAGCGAAAAGACGCGCGCCGTCAGTCGGCTGATTCTGGACAAGCACGCGCTAGCCTTTGATTTAATGGGCCTGCCGCAGACCGCCTGGAGCCTGATGAACATCCACGGCGGTAAGGCCGGGCGCGGCGATGAGCTGGTGAACGTGATCAAGGACCTGCCACCGAATGTCAGGCAGCGGCTGACGCTAGAAAACGACGAATATAGTTTCGGCGCTGAGGAGATCCACGACATCTGCCGCCGGGCCGGCGTGCCTATGCTGTTCGATTGTCACCATCACGTGATCAAGGAAAACCTGGACAGCTACGACCATCCGAGCGTCGCCAGATACACCCGCCTCGCGCGCGACACCTGGCCCGATCCGCAGTGGCAGGTCGTCCATGTCAGCAACGGCGAAACGGCCTTCCTCGATCGCTATCACAGCCAGCAGATCACGATGATTCCCAAAGCCTTTCGCGACGTGCCATGGATTGAAGTCGAGGCGCGCGGCAAGGAAGTCGCGATCGCGGGCTTGCGTGCGGACTGGCCGAAGCGTTCCACAGCGGCCGAAGGGTTTCCGTTGCGAAAGACGACCGCCGCCGAGAAACGGGCAGCCGCCAGCGCGGTCAACGACGATGCCGACGCGCCGCCATGATTCCCGCCAGCCCCATCAGGCCGAGGGCCGCCGGTTCCGGCACTTCATACGCACCGAGATCGGGCGCCGCGCCGTTGTAGGCCAGGCCGACATTCACGCCTTTATCGATCGCGTCGCTGGTCGCTGTCAGGCGAAGAAAATCGCTGTACGGCAAACTGCCGTCGGCCTGCCGCGGGCCGATGGCGATGGCGTCGCTCAGCGACAGGAAGTCCGCCGCCGTCACGCCCAGGCCGGCGTTGTAGCTGTTGTGATCGCTGACCACGCCGGCGTAGATGTTTGCGTTCCCGCTGCCGCCGAGCAACGCGATATTGTTCTTCAGCACGTGGGCGAACGCCTCATCGAAATTGTAGTTGTAGCCGTTGCCGCCGGCGCCATTGTTGTAGGCGGTGTTGTTCTGAATCGTCACGCCGTGCGCGATCACATTCGGGCCGACATCGTCGAGCGCATTGCCATTCACGTCGATCCCGTTCAGGCGGTTGCCCCAGATCAGGTTGTTCCGCAGCACGTGCGTGCCGCTGTCATGGCCCAGCTTCAGCCCGTTGCCGTCGCCAGCCCAGGCGGTGTCGCTGAAGGTGTTGAAGCCGTTCTTAAAACTCATGGAGTTTTCGACGGTCACGCCGCTTTCAGCGCCCCAGAAATCAAAGCCGTCGTCCGAGTTGCCCCACGCCCGCACGCCGCGGAACACGTTGCCCGCCCCCAGCCCGCGAAACTTGGCGACAAAACCGTCGGCGTTCTCGCCGTGATTGGCCGGGTCGTAGTTGGCGTAGGAATCGCTGTTGACGATGAGATTGTTCGACGGCGTGCGCGTGCCGCTGGCGGAAATCTGCAGGCCGCTGTCCTGGTTGTTGTGCAGCACCACGCGGTCGATCAGGTTGTTCGACCCGCTGATGTTGATGCCGTTGTCTTTGGCATTGGCGACGGTCAGGCCGCGGATGTTCCAGTAGTTACCGTCGAGCTGCACGCCGCGCGCCCCGGCCGCCTGCGGGGTGAAATCCAGCACGGGCGTTTCGCCGGTGAAGTTAGCAATCGTATACGGCGCGGCCGCCGTGCCGTTCTTGGTGCTGCCGATGCTGACGGTGCTGCTGAGCGTGTACGTGCCGCCGCGCATCAGAATGGTGTCACCGGCGACGGCTTTGCTGATCGCCTTGGTGAGCGTGGCGAACGGCGTCGCCAGCGCGCCGGCGGCCGAATCATTGCCGGTTGTGGAAACGTAATACGTCGTCGCCGCAGGAGACGCTGCGGCCGCCGCCAATAGAGACAACGCCACCGCCGAACGGACCGCAAAATCAGGATGAGACATCGTGAAAACTCGCAAGAAGCAACAACTGCCGCCCGGCCGCCAGCCGGACGCTTCAAAAGCTTAACCGATGGCCATTTTGCAATTGCGTCAGTCCATTACCGAATTCCGGCAGATTCCCCGCCCGCGCTGCCGCCTACGATATGGATTATGCCAAACGCCGGAAAACCGACCGACGCCGAAGTGCCCGGCCCGCCCAAGAACGCGACGGGTTCCAACGACTCCACGACCGAGAAGCCCCTCGTCGACGAATCGGAAATCAGCGGCAGCATGCACACCGAAGAACCCACCGGCTGGGACCAAGCCCCGCAAGCGATCAAGGAAACCCGCAACAAGCGCCACCCGCGCCCCGACGGCACCGGCGGCGATACGCCCGCCAAAGGCGAGGACCGCGCATCAGATCACATCTGACGCGCGGCCGGTGGATGTCGCATCGCGTTGATCGGCTCACAGCAGTCGGGCGATCAACTTCACCACGTATTGAT